>JASJDR010000016.1 GCA_030065615.1 Xenococcus sp. MO_188.B8
GAGAGGTCGCGCATTCTGAAGCTTCTTCAGAATGATTTGAGCGACCGTCGGCATCGAACCTCTCGACTCACGCGACTTTCATCCCTATTCCCTGAAGGGAATGGGAATTCCCGTCGCTTTCTTTAAAAACAGGCGATCGCTTTTTTGAATCGGGAAGTGCGATCGCAGATATAAATACCAGGAGTAAAATATCTGCTCTACTAGCAATTTCTAACTTCATGTGTCCTAGTAGAAGTGGGGTGAACAAAAAAGAGGTGGGAGTAACAAAATAAAAACGCTATGAGTAATAAGAAATAAGTCAATATCTATTATTTATTACTTAAAAATGCGAGAATTAATTGTTGTTACCGTAAATTTCGCCTACCTGTAAAACGTCAGTTCGACGAGTTGTGTTTAAAGTTAAAAACTATAGGTTAAAGGTTAAGGGAACGCGCACCAAGAGAGGTTAAAGGATGAGAAAATAGCCTCCGGGAGAAGACTTAATAGATCCAGCCAGGTATGGAGACAAAAATTGATTAGTTTTATTCTCAAGTCTCCTTACCGCCTTTTCCCTTTAACCAACCCCAACTTGATTCTTTATGAAGTTCATCGCATTCCTAGAAAACAAATTGTTTCTGATAGACATAACGAATCAAATTCATTGGATGCTCACGTCGAAGAAGTGACATTACAAGGATGGTTTTTAAAACATTTAGGTACTAATTATGAATTCAGTAAAATTTGATAGCGTTCATAACACCAGTTTATCTAATGCATCCCAATCAGTAGCCATTGCTCAATCTGTCAGTAAAGAGAACATATCAAATCCTATTCGGGTTCTCTGCTTCTCAGATATACTCTGTGTTTGGGCTTATATCGCTCAGATTCGGTTTGATGAATTGAAGTCTAGATTTCAAGATCAAATCGTAATCGACAATTATTTTACTCCCGTATTTGGGGATGCTCATCGCAAGTTAGAGAAACGATGGCAAAATCGGGGAGGCTTGCAAGGCTATAACCAGCATGTGAGAGCGGTTACAGCCAAGTTCACCCATGTTACAGTTCATCCAGAAGTTTGGATAAATAACCCGCCTAGTTCTTCAACCTCTTGCCACCTCTTTCTACGAGCCATCAAGTTGCTAGAAGACAAAAGATTGGTTCAATGCGGTGATGGTAATAGCGTTTTTGAAAAAGCTAGCTGGCTGATGCGAGAGCGCTTTTTTACACAAGCGGCTAATATATCCGACCGTAAAGTGCAGTTTGAGATTGCAGAAGAATTAGCACTTCCTATTAATCATATTGAAGATCAAATTAACAATGGCGAAGCCTACGCAGAGTTATCCAGAGATTTTCAACTGGTCAAGGAATATGCTGTTACGGTCAGTCCAACCATGATTTTTAATGAAGGACGTCAACGGTTAAACGGTAATGTTGGTTATCGCGTGATGGAAGCAAACATCAGAGAATTACTTGCTAATCCACAAGGTGAGCAATCCTGGTGTTGAGGGGAGTAGCTCAAAATAAGAATAATCAAGTTATGGCGATCGCAGATTCCTATTCAGAAATGCGATCGCCCTTGGGCAAATCAGTCTCAACAGATCAGAATCTTTATCTCTATAATAAAACCCTTCAAAAATCCTCCGTATAAATACATAGCTAATTAGGAATTGTATTTAATAGATCAGTAATTTCAACGAGGTAAAATTACTGAATTTTTGAGATGATTATATCAATTCCGTAGATTGAAACAGGTAAATAAACCCAAAATAATTTTCATATTTGGGTCTTTTTTTTTATCTTTCAAAAAACTTATATTGGCTGTAGTATCCTTATTTCTGAGGACTAGATTTGCTTCTGTGAATAATTTTTTAATTGTTCCACTTAGAGAAGAGCTTAATTTATTAATTTAAATATTTATATAATAGAGCGGCGATTAAGAGCTAGGTAGAGTAAAGTAGGGAAAGCCAGAAAGTTAATTACTGGCTAAACGAACTGAAACCAAATTGGCACTGAATGAGTAGTAGTTCTAATCCGTCTCCAAGTCCCAATAATAAAGGTTGCTGGGATAAAGTAATTAAACTCTTGATAGCACTCGGAGGAGGTGCCACAATTGTTTCTTTGTTAGTCTTTGCCTTAAACCGATGTCAAAAACCGCAGCAACTTACCTCTTCAACTCAGGCACCTACTGTATCTACTATCCCTGATACTTCTAATAATCCTACTAATCCTGCACCCGATACTTCTACTAATCCTACTAATCCTGCACCCGATACTTCTACTACTCCTACTCCGCCTACACCTGATACTTCTACTAATCCTACTAATCCTGCACCCGATACTTCTAATACTCCTACACCTGAACCAACTCAAGTGGAAGTTTATTACATAGCTTCTTCTCCTTCTTCTGCTGAGCTTAAGGCTCAAAAGGTCAGTGTGAAAAACGAAGTGCCCAATAAAATTTTACAGTCCGCATTTGAACATTTGCTTGAGGGATCATCTAACGAGTCCTTGAAGAGTACAATTCCCCAAGGAACAAAGCTTTATAGTATTAATTCTCAAGGCGATGAAGTTTATGTTGATCTTTCCCAAGAGTTCGCAAGCGGCGGTGGCAGCGAATCAATGACTTGTCGCCTAGGTCAAGTTATCTATACCGCTACCTCTCTCAACAACCAGGCCAACGTGTGGATTAAAGTTGAGGGAAAACTCTTATCAATACTAGGGGGTGAAGGAGTCATAGTGCATGATGAAGATCTCTCAGCTCCCTTAAATCGTAAGGCTTTTAAGGAGTATTATAGCTGCCTATAACGCAATTATGCCACTTAATAAAGCTTTTTATGTATATTTATAGCCTTATTCAGTAACATCTAAATTTTATTAACAATATCTGGTTGCTATGGATTTTTAACTAGGGGTGCTTAGCTTAAGTCTAACTACCATTAGAAGTATATCAATTTTGATTTCTCAAGATTGCATAAATGATGGTCTTATTTAAGCTCAAGTCTACTAGCAGAATTAGAGAATGAAAAAGCTTTTTTCTGCTTATTGCTGTTAATTAATGATTATATAGTTTGTAATGCTTGGCTTCCAAGATGCCATCGAATGGAGCCAGAAACTTAGATTTACAAATTTTCTATGATATTTGTTCATTAATTATTGTACAGCATAGTATCTTATGCTTTGAAGAACTAAAATAATGAAATAACATCAACTTATTGTCTTTATTTAAAGCCTGATTGGATAAAAAATTCAAGCCCGGTAATTGCTATTTTTATTTTTTGGTAATTAGATACTTCGATACTTATTTCCTAACTATCTACTGATGGTAGATAATATCTGTATAATTTTTAGCATTTTTCAAAATTATTTCATGAATAGTTTTCATTATATAATCTGTATTTAAAGAGGTTTTAACATGATCAAAAATGGAATTGCTCGAATTCTGATCTGTGTTCGCGATCTGAGGGAATCAGTAGAATTCTTCAGAGATAATTTCGGGATGTCTATCGTGGCAGATTATTCGCTCAACTCGGCAACAATTCAATTATGGAATTTACCCCCAGCAACAACTGGTCATGCTACATTGCTCAAAAACGATGAACAGTCAACGTTACTAGAACTGATGGAATTTCAACCTCATTCTGGTAAATCTATCCGAACTGCTGGCAATACAACGGATTACGGTCTATTTACGATCGCGTTTCGAGCGAGAGATGTTGATGCTGCTTATCATCGCTTTCAACAACAAGGTTATCAATTTATCTGTCCTCCCATAACCTATACCTTTAGTTTCGGGCCAGTTACAGTTAAAGAAGCAATCATGGTCGGCCCCAACGACACGCCTATTGTCTTTCTTGAACGTCTATCAGAACCAATACCTGAAGTGAAAGGTGATTTTGGCACTATACTAGATACCTCTCAAGTGGTTGAAGATATTGATGAGGTGACAAAATTTTATGTCGATATCCTGGGACTGACAAGAATTTTTGACCAGGTATTACCCCCAGGGCTGATTGACGATATTCTGAATCTACCACCAGGAAATGAATCAAGAATGGCATTTATCATTCAGCCTGGGAGTAAGACTCCTTCGTTAGAGTTTATTCAATCTTCAGTTGAGGGCAAATCCCTGTCTGAGGTTGCCAAACCAGCTAATCTCGGATTATTTGCGATCGCGTTTGCCACTGATGATCTAGAAATTTTAATAGAAAAGTTACACACCAACAATATTAAAATTCTCTCAGAAACCAGAGAAATACCCATTTCTGCTAGTGAGTCAGCAAAGGCGATCATTGTAGAAGGGCCAAGCGGAGTTAATCTACAATTTTTTGAGTCTCTAACTTAGGCAATTTCTTCCATGGGAAAAATCTCTCCCTGTAAATAAGCATCAAAATGCTTTTTAAAGTAGAGAATACTTGTCATGTTAGGCTCATCACATTCGTCGGGAGTAAATTCATAGATGGGCAATTTTGATCTTACTAGCTCGACCAACTTAGGATTAAGCTCTGCAAAAGAATCAACTCTAGCGATGGTAGTCTCGTATCGCAACCTAGCGGGATGTCCATAACCTAACTTCATCCAAGGCATCCAGGGACAATCTCTAGCCCAGGTTGCTGGAGGTGCCCCCTTAAATCCAGGTCGAGAAAAACTAGAAGTGAAGTATTCTACCCCCTTGAATTTCTCACCAGGACAATAATCCTTAAATTTAGGGTCTTTGGCTAAAGGATGGGGATATTCCAAGGGAATTTCATTTACTTTGGTTATACATCCTTGTCCTTGAGGAATAATTATTTTTCTTTCTCGCAATGATCCTTGAACCATGCGATTTGTAATATGGACTACTGGCACTTTGGGACTAGTTTCTGTTGGCTGCCAGTAGTGCAAAATTTCCTTAGTTTCTGGATCACAAAATAAGCCGATCTCTCGATTGAGTCGGTATCCCACTTCGCCATGTTCAGGATCGGTTTTGAGCAGCACTTTAGTCGCATTCATGCCGATAATAGAGAATAATTTCTCCTTCGGTTTGCCTGGTGCTTCACTCCACCAGATATCTCCTTCCCAGCTATAGTAAAGCTGTTTACCATGATTTTCTCTGTAGAAAACTAAACTGCTATATTCAAAATCTGCTGAATAATCCATTTTCTAAATCTCCGTCCCAATGACGAAAATTATAGAACCTTTTGCTTTTTCAAGTTTTAGCTCTCCCCCATCTTCCCATACCCTTCATTTCCCATCTCTTAATTGAATGCCGCTGCTCCCTAATTTAGTTATCCACAATTCCAACTCAGCATCAGCAATATTATTTCTGACTCTACTCATAACATCTTTAGCCTGCTCCTCATTCTCACACAGAGCAAACACTGTCGGGCCTGAACCTGACATCATCGTTCCCAATACTCCTGCCTCAGCAAACATATCTCTTAATTCTGCTACCTTGGGATATTCTGGCAACACTACCTTCTCTAAATCGTTATAAAGTAACTCGCCAATTTTGTTCCCCTCCTGCTTGATAATCGCATTCATCAAATCTCCCGACCTAACACGATCGCTCCGAGAGATAATGCCTTTAACATCAGAAACATAACTATTTCGGTAATTCTTGCGATAGGTTTGGTACGCCCAAGGAGTTGAAACACTAATATTTTTATACTTCGCCAACACGACCCATAAATTATCTAAATTTGTAATTAAATCTAACTTTTCGCCTCTGCCAGTTGCGATCGCCGTGCCCCCAGAAATACAAAAAGGAACATCAGAACCGATTTTAGCGGCTAAATCCTGTAATTCTGGCTGAGTTAAACCCAAATTCCACATTAAATCCATCCCCACCAAGACTGCGGCGGCATTGGCCGAACCGCCGGCTAAACCCGCTGCTACAGGAAGATTTTTCGCGATTGTAATATCTACTCCTCCAAAATTGGCATAGGCATCGGCAAAAGACTTACACATTAACTTGGCTGCGCGATAAGCCAAATTAGTTTCATCCCTGGGCACTTGTGGGTGATTGCAATGCAGAGTAATCTCTTGTGTATCATTGGGCTTGAGATCAATAGTATCTGCCAACTCAATAGTTTGCAGAATCATCACCAATTCGTGAAACCCATCAGCGCGATCGCCTATTATTTCTAAATAGAGATTAATCTTTCCTGGAGCAATTAAAGAATAAGATTTCATAAATATAAAATTTTAGGGTTAAATGTTGCAGTTCTCACCTAATTGACTGCTCCCCTAGCTGAAGCAAGGGGATTCTAACAAGGAAGCTTCGCAACGCATCTTGAGACCGTTGCGAAGCGTAGTTTCTTTGCTAGCTGACCACAGTTTAATCTTGTGGGGACGAGTCAAAACGCCCCTACTCACTCGTTCAAGACTTACAGCTCTAAGCCGACTCAAAGTTGTGATTACCTTACGGATGATATTTGCTGCTCCGTTACAGTCTGCATTGATATACAAATTATCTGCAGTTCGATACAAACCACGCTGAGTTCTTTTCCCTGAAGGCTTCCAATCATCGGGTCTTTCACCATAACTAGGAAGATAGTCACCATCTAAAAAACTAGCTTTGCTGGTATAAGATTCTTCAGTCTCAAGGAACTGAATCGAATATTGCTCACATAGTTGAGCAATTCTGTCTTTGAGTCGTGCTGTAGGTATAGGGACGAACTCAGAATTATTTTTCTGGCCCATATTGATTGAATCTTTCTGGCCTTTATTCCAACCAAATACTATGGTACCGATCTTGTTTGCTAGGCAATGATTGATGATTATTCTTGCTGCTTTATTAATTCCATCACGCATTTGTCGATTACGTTTTTCTGTGATCTGCGCTAGCTTATTATTCCAAAATCCTTGAGGTTTATTTTCTTTAATGGTTGATAGTTGCTTGTTATACCAGCGATTCATTGATTTGAGCTGTCTACCATCAATAATAAAGCTAGTCTCAACATTGCTGACACAGGTCAACCAATTGTTTAATCCTGGGTCTATTCCTAGGACTTTGTTAGGGTTTAATTCTACTTTTTCTGTTTCCTTCTGATAAACAAATTCAAAATAGAAACAATTATTTCTCGGAAGTATTCTAAGCTCTTTGATGTCTTGAAAATCCAGATTAGATGGCATTGAGATCTCAAAGCTCGACAAACCAAACCATCGCTTACAGGTTTTTCCTAGTGGGACTCTTATCTGATTACCCTTTGACTTTAAAGCTTGCTTGGGATAGCTAATAGTTGCCAGCCCATTCTTTTTTCTGTAGTTCGGAATTCTCGGTTTATCGGTAACTCTTTCTTCTCTATAAGCTTTAAGCAAGCCATAATAAGACTGGAATGATTCGGCTACGGTTCTTAATATTTGTTGTGCAGCTTGAGAGTATAAAATCCGATAGTGATTATTATTTTTGAAGATCTTTTCGAGAGCGAATTTACCGATAGTTTTTTGGGCTTTGAAATATAACTGCCTAGCATAATAGATTCCCATATTAGTTAGCTTGTGAGCTTCTTCGCATAGGAATATTAATATATTAATTAAGTCGCTATTCGGATTTACTAATGTTTGTTGGCAGCCGTACATCTTAACTTTTTTTAGCTTAAGGCATTTTACATTATTTCAAGATACAAAAGATTAAAATCTTTAACTTGTTTTCCTCCATCGGCTTAAGCCTGATGGCTTTCAACTGCTAGACTCTTGGTAAAAAACCCAACTATCAATCTATAATATTTAGCCCAAATTTCATGAAAACTTTTTGCAATCGTCTATATAGCTGGTAATTAAAAACTCTAATTCGGGAATTCTTAAATTATAAATAGTTATAAAAAAGATTACTGGAAAATTTTATAATGCAGCGAATATTTAATCTCCTAATTATACCCTTAACTGTTGCTTTGATTCCCACTATGACCTCGGCACAACAAGAAAATGGTTGTTTTATGTTAGATGCCGCGGGCAATCCCATAAATTTAGGGCATCTTTGCAATAATAATAATTCCCCAACTCAAACCATTAAAACTCCCCGACACAGTGCCTCCAATAGTCGAGAACCTAAAGTATTTTCTGTACCAATCAAAAGGAGAGAAGGTGGAACTCCAGTTATTGATGTTAAGTTTAACAACAAATATATCTTTGAAATGCTCTTTGATACTGGAGCTACTTTAACTATTATTACAACTCCGATGGCCCAGACTCTCAAGGTAAAGCCACAAAGACGTTTACCTTTTCAAACCCCTAGTAATAAACGTGTTTTCTTTGAAATCGGAACTGTTTCCTCTGTCAATACAGGGGGTATTGTGAGTGAAGATCTCGATATCGCGATCGCTCCTACTATGAATATTGGGCTTTTAGGACAAAATTTCTACAATCGATATGATATCACCATTAAATATGGTGTCATCGAATTTCGACGCCGATAAACTTTAGTTTAATATAGAAGTTATCAATTTTTCACAGATTTTTCCTCAATCCAATTGGCTAATTCAGCCTCATTGATTTGATTATTAGCAAGGCGCATCCATGTTTGATACTTTTCCCTTGCTGATGCTTGAATATCGTAGCCGTTCAGTTTTAGAAAAGTCCGCATTACAACATAAATCGCTAGTTAATTATTAAGTGAAAGTTAAAGCTAATCATAAAAAACTATCTCAATCAATCACAAACCAACGAGAAATTGTTAAAAGCTTTATAATTTTCATTTGTTGCCAGTTAACAAACACTATATTTAAAACATATGCCTAGAGCTGAGGTTATCGGATTAGGAAGATCGGGAATTGCTGCTGCGAAAGTTCTTAATCAAGATGGTTGGGATGTGACCTTAGGAGATTCTGCCACAGAGAATTCGATTCTCTCTCGCCCTAATGGTCAGGAGCTACAAGCATCGATCCAGAAGTTACAGCAAGAAAATATTCTGGTTAAACTAGAACATTCTCCCAGTCTGACAGCAGAATATAAACCCGATTTAATTGTCGCGAGTCCTGGTGTGCCTTGGGATATTCCGATTTTGGTTGCCGCGAGAGATCAGGGTATTGATACTATTGGAGAAATTGAACTCGCTTGGCGATATCTATCGACAATTCCCTGGTTGGGAGTCACTGGTACTAATGGGAAAACTACCACTACAGCCTTAATTGCTGCGATGTTTAAGGCTGCTGGATTATCGGCTCCTGCTTGTGGAAATATCGGTTATGCTGCTTGTGAATTAGTTTTACAGCAAAATCAACCAGACAACAATTTAGATTGGATAGTGGCGGAGTTGAGTAGTTATCAAATAGAAGCCTCCTCCCAACTACAACCTCGAATTGCCATCTGGACAACCTTTACTCCGGATCATCTCAGCCGTCATAAAACTCTAGAAAATTATTATCAGATTAAAGCTTCTCTATTAGACCGCAGTAGTCAGAAAATTTTAAATGGAGATGATCCCTATCTCCGAAAACTCGGACAAAGCCAATGGCATAATGCCTATTGGACAACTGTTGAAGGTAAAGATAATTTTATCGGCGATCGCCAAATTAAACGCGATCGCTTAGTCAAGATCGAAGATTCTTGGATCGTCGCCTTTGGGGAATTAATCTTACCCCTATCCCTGTTTAAAATGCCAGGAAAACATAATCAACAGAATCTACTCTTAGCAGTTGCCGCCGCTAGACTAGCGGGGATTGACAAAAACGCGATCGCTGAAGCCATTACCAGTTTTCCTGGGGTTCCCCACCGTTTGGAGTATCTTAGAACCTATCAAGGGGTTAATTACATCAATGACAGTAAAGCCACCAATTATGATGCGGCAGAAGTCGGTTTAGCCTCTGTTGATGCCCCAGTAATTTTAATTGCTGGGGGAGAAGCTAAGCCAGGAGAGGATCAAGCTTGGATCGCACAAATTAAACGCAAAGCGATTTCTGTATTACTTATTGGAGAAGCTGCAGCCGATTTTGCTCAAAGATTAAGCGAATCTGACTACAAGAATTACGAAATAGTTGAAACCTTAGATAATGCAGTGGTGCGCAGTGTCGAGTTAGCCAGGCAAAATAATGCCAAAGCGGTGTTGTTATCCCCAGCCTGTGCCAGTTTCGATCAATATCTCAGTTTTGAGCATAGAGGCGATCATTTTAGGGAACTTTGCCAAGCATTGTAATAATTTGTAATGGTACTGATAATTATTGTAGGGACGAACAGTTATTCGCCCCTACCCCCATGGCATATTCTTGATTGTAAATTACTTAAACGCTGGAGGCGATCCGAAAACCAAAAGCATCAGACTTGCTATTTCCAGTAGAACTCAACCGCTGGGAAGAACGACAACTTCCAGGGAGATGCAACCAAGAACCGCCTCGTAAAACCTTTTCTAAACTACCATCCTCTTCTAACCAGGAATCCCCATTAGTTGGTGCTTCTTGGTAATTATCATGCCAAGTATCTTCACACCATTCGGCAACATTGCCATGAAGATCGTATAAACCAAATCTATTAGGAGAAAAGCTGCCTACTTTCGTTGTTTTATGACGATATTCTCCTTCTTTCTCAATTCCATAGGTATATTCGCCATTATAATTGGCTAATTCCGTAGTCATAGTTTCTCCGAAAAAGAAGGGAGTTGTGGTTTTAGCACGACAAGCATATTCCCATTCTGCTTCTGTGGGTAAGCGAAATTCGCGACCTAATTTCTCTGATAATCGCTCACAAAAATCAAGACAATCAAACCAGGAAACTTTTTCTACAGGATTCTCTTCATCTTCTGTGAATCGAGAAGGATTATTTTTCATAATCGCTTTCCATTGCGCTTGAGTAACGGGATATTTACCCATCAAAAAAGGACGAATACTTACTTGATGTTGAGGCTCTTCTTCGTTGGCTCTTTCTGGTTCTTTTTCTGGAGAACCCATCAAATATTTTCCTCCAGGAATCCCGATCAAATCCATGGTGATTCCCTTACCCAAATCAATAGTTATATATTTAGCTTTACCTCTGTGCTTACAGGTTTTGAGAGAAGAATTTTTATTGATGATCACAGAGTCATTTGGTTTGATAGTTAAGAAAATATACTCAGCTATTTTTAAATCTAATTCCCGTGGGGATGTTTTTTTAGTCGTTACTTTGGCAGACTTGTCCTGATTTTTGACGAGCGACCCTGCTGCCCTAGAGGATACACCTTCGGATGAGGTTCTCTTAGGCAAGGCTTCGGTGCGGTCTAACCGTGAATGCTTGAGTTTGACTCTAGATTGGCGATGGCCACTAGTTCCTTTCGTGGGGCGAAGACTGGGTGCTACTCCTCTACCATGTAAAGATTGCACAACTTCTTCTACTGATTGAAAACGTCTTTTCGTAGCACCTTCAACTAATTTATCTAAAACACGACTCAATTCATAACTAATGTCGTTATCTTCTTCTAGATATTCTCGCCAAATCCATTCTCCTTCAGCAACATCAAATAACTCTGTTGGTTCGGTATTAGTAAGTAAATGGAGACAAGTTGCACCCAAACTGTAAAGATCGCTCGCAAATTGAGGTTTACCTACTGCTTGTTCTGGAGAAATGTAAGCAGCCGAGCCAATAATTGTACCCGTAACGGAAGGATCTCCCGCTTCAGCTTCTTTCGCTGCACCAAAATCTACCAACACTAACTTGCCGTCTTGTTTTCTTCTAATAATATTCTCTGGTTTTATATCACGGTGAATTACATGGTTAGCATGAACAAAATTTAATACCGCTAACATATCATTTAAGAGTTCTCGAATTTGTTGTTCGTTAAAAACTCCCTTGCTTTGTAGTTCTTTAGATAAATCTTCTCCGTCAATAAATTCTTGAATTAAATATTGTCTTGATTCTTGATTAAAAAATGCTAATAATGCGGGAATTTGATTATGTTTACCTAGTTCATTGAGACGCATTGCTTCCCGTTTGAATAGTTCCGCTGCTTTCTGAAGTCCTTTTTTACTTTTAATATCAGGCAGAAACTGTTTAATAACACAATAATTATTGGTAGGCTTTGATTGATCAATGGCTAAAAAGGTCCGACCAAAACCTCCTTTCCCCAAAATACGCAAAGCACGATAGCGATCAACTAATAATAGCCGTGCGCCACAGTCTTGACAAAATTGTGTCTCTTCTGGATTTATTTGCAAGCAATCTGGGTTAAGACACTGAGTCATTTGAATATTATTGAATCACCGAATATCCAACTTTTATAACAATAAATAAGGAAAAACGGCAATAGTAAATCAGTTACTAGCGGTGCGACTTAGCGGATTTAAAATCTGTTCAGGAACGTTCTAAAGTATATGCGAAGCGGTATCCTTTAGGACTAGCTTCGCGTCGCGCACCAAGAGAGTTTTAGTTATCAGTAAACAGTTATCAATCTATTAGCTAATTGTTAAATATTTAACCAATTGGCAACTGTTACAGGTAAAGGTAAAAGAATAATTAGTAATAAAGTTAAAGCGGTTAAACCTAAGAAATCTCGCAAGTTATCAAGCTCTGTAACATCATTTAAGGCTGGTTGATCAAGTAATGGCATAAACCAGAGAATAATCGTCCAAATCCAGAATGAAGAATTAACTAGAGCAAAAAGAATTGCTAAAATACGGGCAATTTGACCTATCGCGATCGCGGTTCTTTGACCGAATACGGCATGAATAATATGTCCGCCATCGAGTTGACCTACAGGCATGAGATGAACTGCGGTGATTAACAATCCAAGATAACCAGCAACTGCTATAGGATTCAGGTTAATTGCCATTCCTGAGGTGAGCTGACTACCTAACGCTAGTTTGGCCATTAAAGCTAAGAGGAAGGAAAAACGAGGGTCTAGAGCCTCAAAAGCAAAAATATTGCCAGTGGCAACTGGGACAATTTCTGAATGGGCTAATCCCCAGAATAAGATAGGTATGGTAACGACTAAACCTGTCACAACTCCTGAGATGGCAATATCGAATAAGGCTTGGCGGTGAGGAACCGGGGCTCTTTTTTGGGTATAAGCGCCCAATGTACCAGCAAAGATAGCAGGGGGAAAGGGCACAAAATAGGGTAGAGAACTACGAATTTTATAGTAAAGAGCTGCAAAATAATGACCAAGTTCATGAATACCCAAAATTGCCATTAAAGCAATACTGTAAGTAACTCCTTGCAGTATAAGATGGGGTTCTGTTTGCAATTGTTCGGTGGAAATGCCACTAATTTCAACCCCTGCTAAAGTGGTGGTAATAGCAGTTATGATCATGAGGAAAATGGCAAAACTCGGATTGCTAATAGCTTTAGGTTCTGGTTTTGCTCGATCTTTAGCTTTAGCGTTAGGATTGGGGACTAAAGCAAAAAATGGTTTACCCTGTAAACTTTCTTGAAAAATCACAAAAAAGCGATCGCCGAATTCCTGAGCAATATTCTCTTCGATCTTTTTGTAAGCTTGTTCAGGAATGGTTTTTAACTTACCACGGCAGAGTATGGCTTGGGGTCGATAATCAATCTGTTGTAAATAATAGACGTTCCAAGGAAAACAGTCCCGTAAAGCTTTTTCTTCTTGATTATTGATCGGACGGACACTAGCCGATTTGCGCTCTTTTTCCTCAACTATGTCCGGTTTTTCTTGAGCTCCAAGATGCTTATCTGGTTGAGGTTTTCCAACTTGAATTAACCACCCATAAAGCAGGGGACAAACCAAAAGAGGAACTAGCAATACGATCAGAGGAATTGGTTTCTCGTCTCCCAAAAAATAAGTCCAAGCTGTCCAAATAAATGCAGGTAGCATCATTACCAACCAACATAACCAGACTGGTGTTTTCGTAATGTTGCGAATATTATGCCGGACGACAAAATAGGTAATCAGACTAAGTAGGATTAAGATCAACCAAAGATTCATTACAATTACTAGTTATTAGCGCCTAACGGCACGGGGATTATGGAGATAGGAGATAGAGGGGTTTAGGGAATAGGGGATCGGGAAAAATTCTGCACCAAAAAAGAAGTGAGAAATTTTTATCTAGTTGCCTAGCTTAGAGCTTAAAGCCTCAAGCTTAGAGCTTAAAGCTAATTTACTATAGAATGCAATGTATAGTATGCGTCATTACTACCCTTACACTTTAGAATGCCCGAAAATTTAATAAATCCGACTGTCAATATTCCCCGCCATAATAAACCTCCTCGTTCTATTTTACCGAGAATCTTTGCCTTTGCGCCTAACCGAGACAGTTTAGGTGGTACAGCTTACTTTATTGTCAATCAGGCTGGAAATCTTCTCATCGATTGTCCTGCATGGCAAGATAGTAATCTGGGGTGGTTGCAGGAAAATGGGGGCGTACGGTGGTTGATTTTTACCCATCGAGGGGGAATGGGTAAACAAGTTCAACCGATGCAAGAAGTTTTACAATGTGAAGTAATCGTACAAGAACAAGAGGCGTATTTACTACCAGAGATAAAAGTCACTTCTTTTGCTAGCTCATTCAGCTTAATTCCAGAAATTGAACTTATTTGGACTCCTGGTCATTCTCCTGGTTCTACTTGTGTTTATTACAGTCAACAAGGAGGAGTTTTGTTTACTGGGAGACATTTACTGCCAAAATCGGCGCAAGAAATTGTTCCCCTGCGTACGGCGAAAACTTTTCACTGGTGGCGACAAATCAAAAGTGTCGCTAATTTACGCGATCGCTTTTTGGGGGATAATCTCCAGTATATTTTACCTGGGGCGAATACTGGTTACTTAAGAGGTCAAGGTTATATTGATGATGCCAATCGTAAATTACAAAGTTTAGACTTAGATGATCTCAAAAATTTACCGCTGTGTAATTAGACAAAGTAAATTGAAACTTGAAAATCATTACCGAAGAACAAAAAATTCAACTCTGGGAAACAGCTCAACAGGCTTATCAAAAAGCCTATGCTCCTTATTCCCAGTTTCATGTCGGAGCTGCTTTGTTAACTCAACAGGGTAATATTTTTACTGGTTGTAATATCGAAAATGTTTCCTATGGTTTAACTACCTGTGCCGAACGAAATGCGATCGCGATTGCGGTAGCCAGCGAAGGTGGGGAGCAGATGAAGATTCAAGCGATCGCGATCGCCAATAATCGGCAAATCCCCTGTTCTCCCTGCGGTGCTTGTCGGCAAGTAATTGCTGAATTTGCGCAAGAGAATACTATTGTGATCTTTCTCGGACAAAAAGGTCTCGAAATCGCAATTATTACAGAGCTTTTACCTTCAGAATTTTCGTTTTAAAGAGCTTGCTCCTATGCCTTGAGGGGTTGAATTCTCCATCCTCCAAACGGTATATGGTTCAGATAGAGGTTTAAATCCAGTTGTTTTCGTTCCCTAAGTAACTCAAAACTATTACAATTCTCACAATTAAAGTAAGATTGCTATATTATCAGCTTAGAGATTATGGCTTAAGGCTTATAGCTAATCGCAAAGCGATTTAAAAAATCTGCGACATCAAGCTGTCTTCTATATTAGGTCGAAAGTACTCCGCCCTTTCATGGCGGAGCCTGCTTCGACTTCGTCAACTGCAACTACTTTTGATACGCGATGAAATCATATATTGCTGCTGCTATTCAAATGACGAGTAAACCCGATCTAGAAAAAAATCTAGTTGAGGCGGAAGAATTAATCGAATTAGCGGTACGGCAAGGTGCCGAACTAGTGGGGTTACCAGAAAATTTTGCTTTTTTGGGCCAAGAATCGGAAAAGATTGCACAATCAGTGGAGATTGCTAGCAAATCAGACAAATTTCTTAAAACTATGGCCCAACGTTTTCAGATCCATATTTTGGGAGGTGGTTATCCTATCCCAGTAGCAGGAGAACCCACAAAAGTTTATAATACCGCTTTTTTAATCAATCCTGACGGTCAAGAATTGGTTCGTTACCAGAAAGTTCATCTTTTTGATGTGGATGTTCCTGACGGCAATACCTATCGTGAGTCGAGTACTGTGATGGCAGGGCAAAATTTACCAGCAGTTTATGCTTCCCCAACTCTAGGAAATATCGGCTTATCAATTTGTTATGATGTGCGTTTTCCTGAACTATATCGTCATCTTTCCCGTCAAGGTGCCGATGTTTTATTTATTCCTGCTGCTTTTACCGCTTTCACAGGCAAGGATCATTGGCAAGTTTTGGTTCAAGCAAGAGCGATCGAAAATACTTGTTACGTCATAGCGCCAGCACAAACGGGAAACCATTACGAAAGACGTTATACTCATGGTCATGCCATGATTATCGATCCTTGGGGAACAATTTTAGCTGATGCTGGCTCTCAACCTGGAGTAGTGGTAGCAGAAATTAATCCAGGACGTTTATCCCAAGTACGTCAACAAATGCCTTCTTTACAGCATCGCGTCTTCGCTTGATAGTATCTGAAAATAATTAAATTATGGAAGTTATCCCGGCAATAGATTTATTAGATAGTAAATGTGTTCGTCTCTATCAAGGAGATTATGAACGTTCAGAAATATTTAATGACAATCCAGTAACTGTAGCTCGTAGTTGGGCAGAGCAAGGAGCAACTAGGCTTCATGTAGTAGATTTAGACGGAGCAAAAGAGGGTAAAACTACTAATTTAGCTGCCATTGAAGCTATTGTTGCTGCCATAGCGATTCCAGTACAGGTTGGTGGGGGTTTACGCGATCGCATTTCTCTAGCTCGACTACTCGATTTAGGCGTACAACGCTGTATTCTGGGAACAGTAGCTGTAGAGCAACCTGAGTTAGTTCAGGAATTATGTCAAGAATTCCCCGAGCAAATTGTCGTCGGCATTGATGCACGTCAGGGGAAAGTGGCGACTAGAGGTTGGTTAGAAACCTCAGAAGTTTTGGCAACTGATTTAGCCCAGAGAATGGCGGTTGCTGGTGCTGCCGCTATTATTTATACTGATATTCACCGTGATGGTACTATGTCAGGGCCAAATATAGATGCCTTAAGGGAATTAGCCACTGCAGTTGAAATTCCTGTGATTGCCTCTGGAGGAGTCAGTTCTTTAACCGATTTACTTAGTTTACTTGCTTTAGAACCTTTAGGGGTTACAGGGGCGATTGTGGGCAAAGCTATTTATACTGGAGATGTCAATTTGACTGAAGCCGTCCAAGCAGTGGGCAATGGACGTTTTCAGGATATTCCCCCCGATAGTTTTTCTACCTTTGCCTGAGGTGATAACTCTCTTGGTACGCATCTCTGCTGGGTAAACCCAGAGCACCGCTGTTAACTAATATCTGTTGAGGTGATAACCAATTAAGCAATGAAAATTCTAGTATTAGCCTGGGAATTTCCACCTCGTCTTGTAGGCGGTATTGCTCGTCACGTAGCAGAATTATATCCAGAGATCGTAAAATTGGGCTGCGAAGTTCATCTGATTACAGTTGAAGTTTCTGATGCAGCTACCTATGAAGTGATTGAAGGAATTCATATTCATCGTGTGTCTGTCGCTCATGGTCATGATTTTTTCCATTGGGTCGTCAATATGAATGAGAGCATTGGGGCTCATGGGGGAAATCTCATCGCCGAAGTCGGTCATTTTGATCTTATCCACGCTCATGACTGGTTAGTGGGAGATGCAGCGATCGCGCTTAAGCATAGCTTCAAAATTCCTCTGATTGCGACTATTCATGCCACTGAACATGGTCGCAACAATGGAATTTATCAAGAGGGACAAAAATACATTCACGGCAAAGAACATGCGCTAGTTTACAATGCTTGGAGAGTGATTGTTTGTAGTCAGTATATGCGTTGGGAAGTGAAACGGGCTTTACAATCACCTGGGGAGAAAATCGATGTAATTTATAACGGTATTCGCCCTGAGAAAAAAACTCCCCTGAAAGAGCAAGAGAAAATGGAATTGCGCCGTTGCTTTGCCCAAGACGAAGAAAAAATTGTTTACTATGTCGGGCGGATGGCTTATGAGAAAGGAGTTTATGTGTTACTTAACGCGGCACCCCAAGTTTTATGGGATCTGCAAAATAAGGTTAAGTTTGTTATTGTAGGTGGTGGCAATACAGAGCCACTCAAACAGCAAGCTTGGAATTTAGGCATCTGGGATAAGTGTTACTTCACAGGATTTATGGCGGATCAAGATTTAGATAAATTTCAAACTGTTGCCGATTGTGCTGTCTTCCCCAGTCTTTACGAACCCTTTGGGATTGTAGCTTTAGAAAGTTTTGCGGCCCGTGTTCCTGTTGTCGTGTCAAATACTGGAGGTTTACCAGAAATTGTGGAACATAATAAAACAGGTGTAGTTACCTATGCCAATAATCCCGATTCTTTGGCTTGGGGTATTGTCAAAGTGTTGAGAGATCCCGAATATGCTGCATATTTAGTTAAGAATGCTTATCAAGCATTAGATACTCATTTTAGTTGGGATAAACTTGCTCAAAAAACTATCAGTGTTTACGAAAAAGTAGTCAAAGAGCGATCGCAGGTGATTTGGTAAATTTGAGGACAATTTCTTTAATCCTTTGGGCAAAATAGCTTTCTAATATTGCACAGGTATCGGATCAAGACTTCTCCAGAGATACCAGGTAGCTACTGTTCGATAAGGTTGCCAAACTTGAGCAAGTTGCTTGATCTCAGATTTGGATAAATCTTGTCCTGAACCATAATGAAGCTTGATCGCATTGATTAATCCAATATCTCCCAGGGGTAGGATATCGGCACGATGGAGATGAAAGATCAGAAACATTTGTGCGGTCCAAGTTCCGATCCCCGAAATGGACATTAGCTGTTTAGTTATCTCATCATCACCCATGCTAGACCAAGTTGCGGGGGTTAGTTTGCCAGATTCTAAAGCATTAGCGACATTTGTAATGTAGCGAATTTTGGGACGAGACAGACCACACTGACGTAAATCGTCTTCTTTTGCTAGTAAATAATGTTCTGTTGCGAAATTACCAATCAGAGCTTCGAGTCGCTGACAAATTGTAGCTGCAGCTTTGATAGAAATTTGCTGTCCGACAATAGCCTTGACCAAAGTAGAAAAAGGATTTTGATTATTGGTCATTACTTCATTGGGATAGCTGGCAATTATGCTCGCAATTATTTGATCTTTAGTGGCAAGATAATCGGTAGCTTTTTGCCAATATGCTGGAGCAGTCATAACTTTTATGAAGATGTAATTTGCTTGACCAAAGAATAAATTCTCTTAGAAGCATTATTACAAATATTTACGAAGATGGAATGGGCTGGTACAGCGAGGTCTCTCTGACATTCAAAACAGTCGCTAACCCTTAATGAACATACTAAAGGCTGCCAGCTTCGTTAAGAAGTTTTCGCACTTGTTCGGTATCATCCTGGGTAAGTAAGCGATGATCAACTATATTCTCCTCATAGACTTCACCAGCTACTTCTCCACGCAAAACGGCGATCGCTCTTTGAGTCGCTTGTTTGCCAGTTTGGACGCCTGACTGGTCAATAATAGACTGGAGGGGATTAGTAGAATCTAATAGACGCTCTGCCTGTTCTCGGGACAGATCGAGGATGCCAAAAACTTTTACCTGGTCTTCAAGATCGAGCCTTTCTACTGTTTCAACCGCCACTTTTGTCGCGAGATTAGAACCTCCCCATAAAATCTTGATTTCGGGAGCGGCTTCTAAAATTTCTGCTACTTTATCTCCGTCGTAGTGATGGGCAACTCCGACTGAGGCCACAGTTTTCCAGGACAAATCTGATTTATCCATGGCAGCCAAAATTCCCTGGAGATAAGGATAGTTGCGATCATAAGTGGCACCATCTACTAGGGCAATATTAATTGGTTTCGACTTCGGGGCTTGTCGACTGATGAGATTCTGCTTGGCCCATTGAGTCAAGTAAACTCCAGAATCATAGCCCATTTTCTCGCTGTTGGTATCAAAACAAGCGCTTGCCACATCTTCAGCGATCTCCCGTTCCAAGCAAGAGTCCACGGTGATGATCACTAGCCCAGCTTCGCTCGCTTTTTTCATAGCAGGCAAGGAATTCACGGGATCGCTAGGGCGGAGGATAATCGCATCCATACCCAGCTCAATCATGTTATCAATTGTAGCTGCTTCCTCCATAACGCCACCTTTTGACTCGAAACCCCAAATATCTACTCGTCGATTAGCTGCCCGTCGCATACCTAATTCATAAGCTTTAAATAAACTACTCTTTTCTTGAGGCTTAATCAAACCAATGCGTAATTCGGGCAGCATACCCAAGGTTACTTTTTGTTCCCAATTTGGGCTGAGTTTCGTTGCTTGCCAGTTTTTACCTCGCTTAATCTGGAAAATATTCTCCCAGCGAGCTCCCCAGAAATCTGCCCCCCGCAACTTGGCTCCGAGTAACCTAGTGCGTCCCCGCAGATCTGTAAATCTCAGGGTAGCATACTCAAGATTAGCTTTATAAAAATCGGCATTTTTCAGGTCGGAACGATTGAAATTAGCTCGGTTGAGTTTTGCTCGGTAAAAATTCGCTCCGTCGAAATAGCTCCATGGTGCTTTAGTCTCAACTAAACTGGCTTTAGCCAGATTGGCCTGGGATACTTGAGCGCCGTAGAGATTAGCTCCATCTAAGATTGCACCCTCTAAATTAGCTCCAGTAAGATTAGCCCGAGATAAATCCGCATTTGTTAGATTAGCTCCGCGAAGATTAACGCCACTGAGATTTACGTTTTGTAAATTTGCGCCACTAAAGTTACTACCTTCAAGGTTAGCGCCAGAGAGCTGGGCATTACTCAGATTAGCTTCCTTGAAGTCCGAATAGGATAGATCCATAGGCTGCCAGGTACGGAAAGAACCTTGAGCAAGGCTCAGAGGAGTAAGAGACCAGCGAAAACAGCCAGCTATTTCTAGGTTAGCTAAGTAAGCATTAGGAGATACCAAGCCAGGATTTCCAGCACATCGCTTGTCAAGCATTTTGAGAGCGGCGACGCGAGACTCATCGTATTTGCGATCGCTAGATTGGAGGAGAATTTCCCGGGCTTTTTGGATTCCTTGTTGCTGGCGACTGGGGATCGTAACGATGTAAGAAATCATGGCAAAAAGTAGCGCACTCTCACCTAAGACAGTGGCTAATTTTACTAGGGAAACTTCCTTGAGCGCGTCCACAAAATCCGAAACCTTAGCATCTAGAAAAGAAAATGGGTTTGGCATCGGAGCATCGAGCTTTTCTTTAGTTTGATGATTTTTGCTGCAAAGATAACGCTTTAACTGTTTGCGATAAGATACTTCTGATATTCGAAAAGCAGCAGAAGCCTCACGAATTTTCTGTTGGCGTACTTCTTCCTCTGCCAGAGCAGCAATCATCTCAAAACTCTGGAATAATTTGTCCAGATTCTGGGGATAATCATCAAAGCGCTCGGATTGGTCAGAGAAATTAGAAGGAGAAGTCATATTAAGTTTGAGCTGAAATCAAGAGAAGAGAATTAGGGGGAGATAGGGAAGCAGGGGGAGAAAAATACTTTGGGGTAAACTATGGTCAGTATAATTATTTGAGCATTAAGGCCAAGTCGGAGAGTTCGATCTCTTTAAACCCGTCCTGGGTCAGTCGACTAACAATAACGAGATCGGAACCCTGGTTATCACCTTCGGTGAAGTCAATAGGAATACCCCCCAGATTAAATTGGGACTCACTGACCTGCTTGAGAAAATTTTCGCGGGTCAGTTCTCTTGGGATATCCCTGAGAATTTGGAGCAGCATCTTACCAACAACGTAACCTTCTAAAGAAATCAAG
Organism: Xenococcus sp. MO_188.B8; assembly: GCA_030065615.1. Classification (GTDB taxonomy): domain Bacteria; phylum Cyanobacteriota; class Cyanobacteriia; order Cyanobacteriales; family Xenococcaceae; genus Xenococcus. The sequence continues at coordinate 21,612 of JASJDR010000016.1, forward strand.
CCAAAATTTTTTTTCCCAAGGGCGTTTCGTGCTTCTTTAACAATGGGCAAGTCGGAGTCTAACAACGGGACTACCTGGGTCATGATAATGCCATCGATCAAATTATATTCTTCCAAGTCCCAGCGAAGTTCATCCGCTCCCGTGAAGGAAAGAGCAGAAATAAGCCAGGTCTCACCTTTTTCGCGGGACATTTTAGTAAAGTAAGTTAAATTACGGTACGTAGCAGCAGTTATCACCAGCTTACACCTTACTCCACTCTCAGATTCCCATTTTTTCAAAGAATTGTAACCAGGCTCACTATAGGGAGTATTGCGAGTATAAACACCAACTGGTCCTAGGTTATTGCGATCGCCTTTGCTAGCTAGAATCTGGTCATAGCGCTCAATTATATCGGCACTAGCTTCGGCTTGGGTCAGGGTTTGTTTCAGATTGTTGAGGGCATCGAGTCCGTAACCATCGTTTTGGACATAAGCACAGACTTCAGCAGGAGTAATTCCAGCTTGGAGCGCCATCTCCACAACCGCAGCTATTTCCTGACCATAACCGGCTCGGTAATTCACTATCGCCCCAGTGGCGTTTTCCCGTAATAGTCTTGCTCCTGTGAAAAAACCAACCGCAGGAATATGATGTTCCGCCAGAATAGGCAATGTTACATGAGCCGTAGGCGTTCCCACATTACCCAGGGCGAGAAAAATATCATGCTCTTCGAGCAGTTCTTCCGTAGCTTTGCGAGCGCTGGCTGGTTCGTAATAGTCATTTTTGAAGATTATTTCTAAGGAGCGCCCTTGGACTTTCTCCCCAGCCAGAGACGCTTCCATTCCCAAGCGCATTCCATTCCCGAGAGCTTCGTCCTGACCTTGAAGAACCAAAACCGAACCTAAGCGGATGGTATTCTGGGTGACCCCAGTACTTTGGAAAATCCCATGACTCTGACAGGAACAGAGCAATCCTAGACAGGCTAATGGGAATAACCGCAGCGTTACCAGCGAGCCGAGATTGTATTTTTTTATGCAGGAAAGTGACAGCAAAAACCTCATTGATTTGATTAGCTCATGGATAGAGCAATCTGATCTAATGTTTATAATTTCTTCAAGATTATTCGCAAGTTAGCAATAATGTCGATAATACAGTTGTAATTTACAAGCCGAATTAGGTTACACTGGCAAGTGGCGATTTGCGATCATTGTGCTGTGTCAGAACAACTTAAACAAGTCATAATTTATACGGATGGAGCTTGCACCGGAAATCCTGGTGCTGGAGGTTATGGTGCGGTCCTAATTTACGGTAAGCATCGCAAAGAAATCTCAGGAGGTTATAAGCTAACGACGAATAACCGCATGGAAATGATGGCGGTGATTGTCGCTTTAAGGAGTTTGAAGCAGCAATGTCTGGTGACTCTCCACAGCGATTCTAAATATATTGTGGATGCAGTGAAGAAAGGTTGGGCCAAAAAATGGCAAACTAATGGTTGGAAGCGCAATAAAAAGGAAAAAGCCAAAAACCCCGATCTCTGGCAACAATTATTAGATCTGTGCGATCAACATCACGTCGAATTCGTCTGGGTAAAAGGTCATGCGGGAATTCCCGAAAATGAAAGATGTGATGCCCTTGCTGTGGCTGCGGCAAGGCAACCTAATTTGCTAGATGACCTCGGTTATTTCAATAATTAAAAATCATCTTCATTCCTTAATTAACCTTTAATCCCTCCAAACAAGGCAATTTAAAATATTTTCATAAAACAATCTACATCAACAAATCCTATTTCTCGCAACCAAATACATTGCTGTTCTACCAAAGCTAAAATATTGGCATTTTTATCATGACGATTATAATATTGCTGGTCTATTTTTTCCCTTGATTGATGATGATTATTCTCTTTATGATAAGAGTATAAAGCATCGACAAATAATTCATCGAAAGCTTGCTCTCCCAAAATAGAACGGGATGCTGTATGCTCTAAATTGAGAAAAATACCTTTGTTTTTGAGTAAATCATGAATTTCTTGATAAATCTCCTGTTTTCTTAAATCAGGCTGATGATGAATTGCAAAGCCTGAAACGATAACATCAAAAGGCGCAGCAAATTTAGCGCGATCGCGCCATTTGGGTACACCAAAGTCCTGTAATAAGAAATGATATTTTCCTTGAGAGTTATCGATATTCTTTTGCGCAGCTTCTAACATTGCAGGAGAAAGATCAACAAAAACTCCTTGAGCATTGGGATATTGTTGGGCAATTGCTTTTCCTAAGATGCCATTTCCAAAACCTAAATCTAAAAATGATTTCACTTCTGGTTGAGTTAAACGAATTAGTCGTAACAAACAATCTATTTGGGTTGCAGCCAGAGGGATTGCTGCTCTTACTCCCTCTAAAAAATTTTGTGCAACCTCATTATTTTCCCAAATGCTGTAGTCTACAGGCGATTTTTGGCTCATCATCAATCAATTTTTAATAGAGTTTCTTTTAGTTTGAGAGCAATTCGTTGTGCTGCGCCAGGAGTACCCATTCTGATTTTCCCATTTTGAGCAATTTCTTGTAATTTTTGCTGATCGCTAAGCAAGGAAGATATCGTCTGGCCTACTTCTTGAGGATTAGTCACTAGAGTGACAGAAGATCCTAGCAAACGGGTTTGGGCTTCGACAAAAGCAAAGGTACATTGAGGCCCATTCCCTGGCATAATAATAGCGGGCTTTCCTAAACCAACAAATTGCTCTGTAGCTGTACCTGACATAGCGATCGCTAAATCTGCCTGCTGTAAACATGCTCCATAGGAATTCTGAGTTAAACATAAAGTAGCATTTTGTTTCCTCAAATATACCGGAGCGTCATCTTGACAAGCGCCCCTTGTCGGGTCATTTGGCCTCAGGAACTGGGCAGAATCCGCTTCTCCCTCAGGCGCCAGATAATCCTTCCCAAGGGAACCGCTAGCTTGACTTGCCAGAGATAATTTATCAGAAGCTATCAATTGCCAATCTTGAGCTAATAATTTTTCTTGAAAAGCCTTACTCTCTAAAGAAGGTGCGATCGCTGCTAAAAATAATAACTCTCTGGTGGGAAATTGTTCGATAACTTGTGAGACAGCAGTAACTATTTGTTGCCAATTATTTATGGCTTCTGGCATCCTGGAGCCTGGGAGTAACAAAATAGATAAAGGTGAAGAGGACAAGTTTCTCTGGAAATGGGGTATCGGCTTTTGACTATTTGATAGAGAAAAACCATCCATCATCGGGTTTCCCAAATCGTAAGCCTTAATCCCTGAACGCTTTAAAATATTGGTTGTCAAAGTATCTCTAGGAAAAACAGCTAAATTACGCTTGCGACTCAGCAACCATCTTTCCCAAGGCAAATATACCGAACCTAGTCTTCTTTCCCACCAAGAAGTCTGGGATAACCATTCTCCCTGAGAATCCCGTAAGTAATAATCTGATTTGGCAGTTCCGACAAAAGCATAATTACAACCACTCATCCAAGCAAATAATAAAGGTACGATATCCCCGACAGCCAAAATTACCCCGCCCCTGTTTGCCCATTGACGCACCGTTTGGATTTGCCTGAAAGTCAAGGAAATTAAACCATCATTCAGATCTGCCCATAGAGGATTTCCTCCCATATAGATAAAACCACCCGAAGGCATTTGTTGTACTTCACCAATTATCGGTATCCCCAACTTACTATAGGCGTAACCCATCCCTACTATAGGTAAAGCTTGAATTTCTAATTCATCAGCAATCTTACATAATTGTTCTATAATACATATTGCAATTCCGTCTTCTCCATGACCATTACTTAAAACTAATAGTTTCATTAGAACTATAAATTATAAATTTTTCAATAGATATTCATCCTAACAATCATATATCCTAGCTGTTACTCTGATTTTCCCCTTGTGATAGTCATTTACAGTGTTATTTATTGCTATTTTATTGTCTGTTAATTATTAATGATCAATTATTAGTTATTAATTATTCGTATGATTTTTTTGGTAATAATCATTAACTTATTATTAACTTTGTTTAATATTTATTTAGTAATTAAAATCTGGCAGCTACGACAGTTAATGACTGCGATCGCATCTGATTTGGTAAAATATGATTCTTCTGTACAATCTCTGCTAGCGAAGATGACTCAGATTCTTAATCAACAACAAACAAATTTTGCTTATGCTCGGCAAAAGTATCAAATTTTAAGCTTAAGGTGGCAACAAATACGACAAGCTATAACCTTGCTGACTTGGCTATATAGAATCAAGGTTAAGTTAAATAAATAAATATATTTGTAATTATCTATATTTAATTGTATATGTTCTATTATGAGGACTATTTCTTGACCAAAACCTTATCCGTTTTTTTGCTTAGCTTACTCTAGGTTCTTAACGAAAGTTTTATACGTATTTTCACTGATTTATTTTAAAATGATCCTTGCGGCTATGACGCTGTAAGTATTATTGATGATATTTTAAAATTTATTATGATCAACCGGGCTCCAGAAATTAGTGCTGCTACTGAGTCTTTAGGAATTAAACCCATTAATTTAACAACTAAATTAAAGTTAATAATTGCTGCCAATTTAGAGAGAATATGGATATTTTTTAAGAGAGCTATTTATAAAATCGGCAAAATTCTCTACTCTATTGCTTTAGTGAAGCGGATTGTCGATCTGGCATACGAAGCAAAAGTAGCCCAATATCAAGCATCACTGCCAAAACTAGATACAGAAGACCAAATTATTTTAGAAGCTTTACAAAAAACTGGTACTTATAGTATTACTATTGAAGATTTACAACTCGAATCAACAGAATCCTTTCTTAGAAAAACTAGAGATTTAGTTAATTATCTGAAAAATATTCCTAGTGCAAATAAAAATTCTATAGATTTAGAACAAGATAAGTTTACTGATCACCCTGAAATTTTTCTCTGGGGAATTGAACCAAGAATCCTGGATATTATTGAACATTATATTGGGCTACCTCTTTACTATCAGGGATATGCCTTGCGTCGAGATATCGTTACTGATACTTCCACCGATGCAGAATCTGTTCGAGCTTGGCATTTAGACGCAGAAGACCGTGCAATGATCAAAGTCATTATTTATCTTAATGATGTTGGTTTAGATGGAGGTCATTATCAGTACGTATCTAAAGATTTAACTGAGGAAGCTATCAAAAAAATAAATTATAATTCAGGTTATCTTAGTGATCAAAAAATGGTGCATGTTATTCCTGAAAGATACTGGAATGGCTGTATTGGTAAACTTGGAACAGTAATTTTCACCGATCCTTCTAAGGTTTTTCACCGGGCCAAACCACCAGAAAAAGAAGATAGATTCTCGATTTCTTTTTGCTACACTTCCAACAAACCTAAATATTATTGGAGTACTACAAGATTTCCTAAAAATTTATCAGAAATACGCAATAAACTAAATGAGAAGCAGCGTAATGTTTTGAGCAACAAAAACAAATTATTTGGTATTAAATTGGGCAGATCGAGATATTCAAGTAAGTAAGTTTGTCTTTAATGATCAATTCTCAATTTTTTAACTAAAGTCTCTAGGTGTTGTCTTTGATGAGTTGCCATTACAGATAGACGGATTCGACTTATAGGGACAGTGGGAGGGCGAATTGCGGGAGCAAAAATTCCTGCTTCTTGTAGTTGTTGAGATTTACTTAAAGCAGTTTCAGGACTATTTAACTTCAGACAGATAATCGGTGATTCTGAAGGTAACAAATCTTCTGAGGATAGTTGCTGTTTGAGATAAGCGACATTCTGCCAAAGCTGCTCTCTGCGTTCTGGCTCATCTTGAATAATTGCGATCGCAGCTAAGGCAGCAGCGGTATCAGCAGGAGATAAACCTGTGGTATAAATCCAGGTAGCAGACCGATTACGCAAGAAATCAATCAAGTTGGCTTTGCCTGCAACATAGCCGCCCAAACTTCCTAAAGCTTTACTAAGAGTGCCGATTTGAATTAATTCTCGATTACTACAGTTAAAATATTCTACACAACCTGCTCCTGTAGCTCCCATTACTCCTGTGGCATGGGCTTCATCCACTAACACCATCGCTTCATATTTGGTTGCCAGAGATAGCAATTCAGGTAGAGGTACGAGATCGCCATCCATACTAAAAACACTATCGGTAGTAATCAAACAGCGACGATAATTTGCCCGATATTCTTGCAATTTTTGGGCTAAATCTGCCATATCACAGTGTAAATAGTCGATTGCTGTTGCTTGGGAGAGTCTAGCGCCGTTTTTTAAGCTAGAGTGATTATATTGATCGCCTAAAATTAAATCTTTCTTGCCAACTACCGCCGCAATTATTCCCAAATTTGCCAGATAACCCGAACTAAAGACTAGGGCATCTTCAGTTTGTTTCAAAGAAGCGATCGCTCGTTCTAATTGTCGATGTAGTTTACGATGTCCACTAAGGAGACGAGAGCCGGTGCTTCCTGTCCCAAATTTTTTAGTCGCTGCAACTGCGGCATCGATTAAGCGAGGATGTGCTGCTAAGCCTAAGTAGTCGTTACTTGCAAAGTTAATTACGCTGCGTCCTTCTAATTCAACTACTGCTCCAGGAAGACCAGAAATTTCTTTAACAGAACGATACCAGTTAGCACGATGAATAGTATCTAAGGATTTGTCTAGCCAACTGTATTCATTTAGCATTTACCATTGAACATTATTTGTTCTTCTTAAGTTATCGATAAGTTATCGATGAAATACAAAATTCTTATTGGGAAGCACCCCAAAACCCTGCCGTACATTTTAACTAGGACACCAATTGAGTAATCAAGAGCAATCATTAATTGAGAGGTATACAGACTTTTGATATGCGCTTGCGCTTGCGCTTGCGAAGCTCCGGGATGGGGGCTTTCAGTGATTGATGAATTCGTATCACTAGTTAATCCTGTTTTATTTGAGCCCCCATCCCCGCCCGAAGGGTCTGCTCTACCCGAAGGGGCAGCGGTATCCTTTAGGACTTCTGCGCAGCATTACTACATATTCTGTTGAAACTCTTCGAGTAAATCCATGAGATCTACTTCACATTTCATGGGTAAAAGATCTAGTAAAGGAAGAGATTTTTTGCCGCCGCCAATTTTGACGGGGATGTCCTGCAAAATTGCTACTACAGCATCCTCGTTAACAGCATTATCTTCCAATAAAGGATATAGTCTTTTTGCTAATTCAGTGTTTAAATGAGCTTCTGCAAGAAATAGATGCCATTTGGCGATATCTAGGTAAATATTTTCGCCAATTTCGGCTGCCAAAGCTTCAATATCTTGAGTACTAGCCATTGGTTTCTACCGACGAATAATCTGCGATCGCTAAAATGTAAATAAAATGCAATAATAAAATAACAACCCAAACTCCTGCGATCCAGAGTCTCCAAGACCAATGGGCGTTTTTGATAATATCAACAAACCACATTCCAGAGTTGACCGCAGCAAACAAGGCTACATGAACAGCAAAATTGATGCGATCTTCTAGACGACGCAATGCAGGGTCATTTTTAGGGTCTGGTTTTCGGGGCCAACGAGGAGGCATAGAGATTAAGGTCTAATTGTTTAACATAAAGGTAGTCAATCAATTTTTATTATATCGGTTGCGAGTTGTTTTAAGACTTATTTTAGCGAGACAAGATCTCGAAAGTGTCGGCAAAGTAGACATCTGAAAATTTCTAGATTTTTTGATACAGTTCCTTAAATTTCCGTTGTTGTACTTTGTGATCGACAATTGGCTGGGGATAATTACAACGATATCTTTCTAAATCTGGTATTTTTCCTGTAACTAAATATTCGGTATCAATAGAACTGATTTCTGGTAACCATTGCCGAATATATTCTGCTTCTGAGTCAAATTTTTGAGCTTGGGAAGCGGGATTAAAAATGCGTAATGGCTTGGGATCCATGCCACTAGAAGCGCTCCATTGCCAACCACCATTATTCGCCGCCAGATCTCCGTCAAACAAGGTTTGCATAAAATATTTTTCTCCCCATCGCCAATCAATAATCAAATCTTTGGTCAAAAAACTGGCAACGATCATCCGACAACGGTTATGCATCCAACCTGTTTCGTTTAACTGTCTCATGGCGGCATCTACAATGGGATATCCTGTTTTTCCCTGACACCAAGCTTGAAACTGTTCGAGGTTATTCTCCCAGGGAAAATTCTTAAACGCTGGACGATATGGACCTTGTTCTAATTCAGGAAAATAGTAGAGACAATGTTGATAAAATTCTCGCCAGGCTAGTTCTTTTTGCCAAGTAATAATATTATTGCTCGCTTCTTCACTAACACAATTTTCTAAGGCTTTAATGCTAGCTTGCCAGATGGTACGAATCGAAATTGCGCCAAACTTTAAGGCTGCACTAAGTTGGGATGTACCTTCATTAAAGGGAAAGTTCCGTTGTTCATCATATTGATAAATAGCAGAGTCACAAAAGGCTGCTAGCCTCTTTTGGGCTGCGGTTTCGCCAGGAGCAAGTAATAAAGGGTTTTTCCAGATATAGCCTAAATCTTCAGCCGTGGGTAATTCGATAACATGGGTTTGCTCAGCTATGGTGATTTCTTTTGGGGTTAAGCCTTCTAAATTATTGGGAGGTTGAGAAATAATAGGTTTGGTTTGTTGACTCCAGTTGCGCCAGAAGGGAGTATAAACTTTGTAGGGTTGCTCGGATTTGGTTAAGACAGCTCCTGGTCGGTGTAAGAGTTGATCCCAGAAATTTTCTACGGCAATGCCTTGTTCTTTCAAAGCTATGGTAACTTCACGATCGCGTTTTTGTGCATAGGGTTCTACATCTAAGTTCCAATATACTGCTGTGGCATTTAATGCCGTAGCGAGTTGGGAAATTGCTTGGGAAGGTTTTCCTTGGGTGATTAATAATTGACTTCCTGCAGTTGTATAGCGTTGGGAGAGTTCTTGTAAACAACCGATCATATATTTCATTCTGGCCGGTGCGATGTCATCTCTCCTGAGAATATCGCGATCCAGACAAAATATGCCTACAACTTTAGGTGTTTGCCCTCTTGCTGCTGTTAAACCTAGATTATCGGTAATCCGCAGATCTCGTCGATGCCAGAATAAAATTAAATCGGACATTAACTTTTTAGTATATTTTTACTAGATTATTTTATAACAATACCTCTTATAAGGATGAGGGCGAAGGAAAGCTCAGAATCGTGATACTCAAAGCTTAGATCTTGTATCCTAATAGTATTGAGGGATCATGACGATTCGGTCTGAACTCAATCCATTGTATCTGAAAGAAAATAAATAGATTATGACATTAGCATTAACTACAGATAATGTAGAAACCGTCTTAGATGAATTACGCCCTTATTTAATGGCGGATGGCGGAAATGTAGAGTTGGTTGATATTGAAGGGCCAATAGTTAAATTAAAACTACAAGGGGCTTGTGGTTCTTGTCCTAGTTCTACCATGACATTAAAAATGGGGATTGAACGCCGTTTACGGGAGAAAATTCCTGAAATTGCGGAAGTCGAACAAGCTTTTTAAGCATCAATGCTCATAGGCGATCGCTAATTAATTGTTTATCTTAGCGATCGCTTAATGCCTCCCTTAGCGGGACAGTTGTTTTGATTTTGATAATATTTTTGATGAACCCTGAATTACCAGATACTAGTTATCGAGAATTTCTGCTATTGATATTGCGAAAACGTAAGCGGTTTCGGGTTACGGGTAAATCGATGCAACCTCTGTTAGAACCAGGAGAAGAAATTTTAATTAATCCTAATGCCTATTTACAATCTCTGCCACAAGTTAACGATATAGTAGTAGTGACTCATCCTAATAAACCAAACCTCAAAATTGTCAAAAGAATTGTCGAAATTAGAAAAAATAATACTTATTTTATTCAAGGAGATAATTTACGACAAAGCACAGACAGTAGAAGTTTCGGTACTGTAAACTTCAATCTTATCCGAGGAAAAGTCACCAATCGCTTTGGTTAATTAACAAAAAGTAAATACTACAAAATCGCAAGCAGTTTAACTCTGGGTGTTTTCGTAATCCAAAAATTTAAAATAGGAGGGTCAAGATTGTTTTATGCTGAAGTTAGGTCACGTTTAAAATTAAAAACTTAATATTTTGATGGATAAAATCTTGGACGCAAAGGAATTTTTTCAACTCAGTGCTGGACAATGGCGATCGCAAAGAACAACTCATCATCTTCCCTTTAGAAGAGCCGAAAGTGGCAACTCCGACATTAACGTAGAATTCTTAGAAGCAGAAGAATCCCAAATTAGAGAAATTTGCGCCATGCACGATATGGATCACAATCTGGCGATCGGTGGTGCATTTGTCACCTGGGACGGTTCAATGGCCTGGGACAAAGAGAATGAAGATCATCAAGGTAGCACCGTCTTTGCGCTAATTCCCGAAGACAATAATCTCAGAAAAGGCAAATTACTAAGAGAAAGAGGTTATGCCGAAATTGTTCCCGTAGCTGGACAATATGAGATGGACGAAGAAGACGGTTTAATTTTAATTACAGAATATGAGACTATGAGCATTATTGAACGTTTTTGGTTTATCAATCCCAATTTACGTCTACGCAGTAGTACAGTGAAAAGATTTGGTGGTTTTAATACAGCTACCTTCTGTGCTGAATCTCGTGTGGTAAACAATATTGCTAGCACTATGGCATCAGAAGCAGCCCTACAAAATAACTACGCTCTTACGGGGTGGTAAAGCTATTGGTTACAAATCTTAAAAAAAGTCAGCCCCAAGTAATGCTTTCAAAGCTAAAAATCTGTAATATTTTGTAACTATCCTTAATTTAAAGTACCTCTCTAACGTATTATTGGGATTAATAATTTTAATATTTCGCAAGATTTAGGGAGGTCTTGACTTGTCTATTCCTCTTCTAGGCTACGCACCAAAGACAATTAACGCTCGTATTAATGGATATGAGGTTGGAGGTGACGATCAGCCTAAGATTTACTCAGCAGAAAATCTACCTTCCCCTGGAGACATGGGAAATCTGATAGAAGCTGCCTACCGTCAAATTTTCTTCCATGTTTTTAAATCAGATCGTGAGCCATTTTTAGAGTCTCAACTTCGTAATGGTCAAATCACCGTGAGAGACTTTATTCGAGGCTTATTGCTTTCAGATACTTATAAACGTACTTTTTACGGCTTCAACAGTAATTACCGTTTTGTTGAGCAATGTGTACAAAGAGTATTAGGAAGAGATGTTTACGGTGAGGACGAAAAGATAGCTTGGTCTATTGTTGTAGGTTCTAAAGGTTTAGAAGCCTTTATTGATGATCTTCTCGATAGTGATGAATACCTCGATAATTTTGGTTTTGATACTGTTCCCTATCAGCGCCGTCGAGTATTGCCTGGTCGCGATCGCGGAGAAATTCCCTTTAATATCCAGTCTCCTCGTTACGATGCTTACTATCGTAAGGTTTTCGGTTTTCCTTCTGGTACATGGACTGGCTCAGTTCGTCGTTTTGTTCCTCAAGAGCAAAAACCCAAAGTGGGAGATCCCGCACTCTATATGGATATGGTACGCAGTTTAAAAAGAAGAGCCATTACTGGGTCTCCAACGGCTGCTAGTAATATCGATATGAGCAAAGTTCCTTATCGCAGAACCGCGTAGTAACTTTTGCTTGGTTAAATTTGCAATTAGATCTTAGGGGGCGTTGTGAATTTGCATCGTAGTTTAGTTATCTTAACTAGATTACTGTGTGAATTTGCTACCCCTCTTTGTCATTGAGTAAATTGTAGACATTCTACTTAATCAAATTTTTACATTCAAGAGACAAATAAAATCCTAGAAGGGGCAAAGCTTGCGCCCCTACACAAAATCTTTTTCCATTAAAATCGGTATTGATTGGCCTAAAAATGCTCTCTAATTTTTGGATTGGCGTATTTGCTCTAATTCTCTTCTCAGAGCAATAATTTCATCAGTTAATTGTTGTAAATCAGACGTGGTACTTACTTTAGAAACGGCAGTAGAGCTTTGTGTTCCTTGATTATTGACTCCTGAACTTTGTCTGTCAAATAAACTATCCAAAAACTTTCTAGCTTCTTGCTCAGTGACTTCTCCTTTTTCCGACCATTCTTGGGTTTTTTGGCTGAGATCTGCCTGCATTTGAGACAATAGTTCGGTTCTCTTTTGGGGATTTTGTACTGTTTCTACTAGGGAAGTGGCTGCCCCTACAGTGATGCGCAAGCCTTGTTGAGCAATTTGTAACAGATTATTATTGTCCATTATCTTAAAGTTGGTGCCTAGGGTATATCTTGAATTAAATAAAATTGGTAATTACCTTAAATATAAACATTAGTTTCTAGGGTGAATCTATTTTTTTGCCTTTTTTTGTTTTAAAACTTAATACACCTAACTACCATTAGCTTTTTTTGGCAAATAACCTTTCCTGATTACCTCCAGAATCGATACCATAAGTTGGTAGGGTTACGAATAACTAGGGCATGGAACTCGATTTTTTTCTGATTGCTAGTTTAGGATTTTTTGGTAGCTTTGGTCATTGTGCAGGGATGTGTGGCCCTTTAGCGGTATCCTTTTCCCTGTCACGTCATAATCAAGGAAAATGGTTAAGCAGTTTCTTGTTCCATTTCTTACTAAATCTTGGTCGAATTATCAGTTATGGATTGGTAGGCATGGCTTTAGGAAGCTTTGGTTCCTTGCTATTTACCGCCAAATTAAAGCAAATTATGGGTATGGCAATGGGTTTATTGCTGATTTGGCTAGGAATAACCCGAATCAACCCCAATTTACTTCCTAGTATGCCCATTATTCATCCCTTGCAAGGCAAATTGCATCAAAGTTTAGGTGCCGCCATGAGTCAAGTTGCCAGTAAAGATCAATGGTGGACTCCGGCTGTGTTAGGGCTGTTTTGGGGCTTAATTCCCTGTGGTTTTCTCTATGTTGCCCAAATTACCGCCGCCGAAACAGGGAATATCTTATCTGGTGCGATGACAATGTTGGCTTTTGGTTTGGGAACCATGCCTACTATGCTGACCTTAGGTATTTCGGCATCTCGTATTAGTGCAGATCGGCGTAGTCAGTTATTTCGTTTAGGAGGCTGGATTACGCTGATCATTGGGATTTTAACTGTGTTACGCACCGATGCCATGGTAGATTACACAGGACATAGCGCCTTAGCTCTACTCATCTTAGCTTTGATTGCTCGACCCATCAGCCATTGGTGGTCTACTCCTTTAAAGTATCGTCGCGCTATAGGTGTAGGGGCTTATATTATTGCGATCGCGCATATGTTACGGATGGTAGATCATTCTCTCAACTGGAATTGGCAAACCATAATGTTTATGATTCCGCAACATCGTTTAGGTTTAATTTTCGGGCTCACTGCTTTATTATTGCTGACTCCTGTAGCTTTAACTAGTACTAATCGCTGGCAAAAATCTCTAGGAAAATCTTGGCGAAAAATTCATTTATTATCTGTCCCTGCCTTAGTTTTAGCTACGATTCATGGCATCTGTATTGGTTCCCATTATTTAGGAGAATTAAACGGTAGTTGGGAAAATCAGCTAAGAGCGATCGCGTTAGCTACAATTACTCTAGGAGTATTGGGTTTGCGATTATTCAAGCCAGCAAGCTCATCTAGATAATATCTAGATATGATCTAAATTACATCTCAGGAGCGCCTAACCCGTTTCTTCACAAAATCTTCAAAATATTTTCTTATCTTATAGTTAGAGCCTCAAAGCATAAAAAAAATCTACAAGAATGGAGGTTGAGTATGACACTTAGTAAATGGCAACCATTCCAAGAGTTAAGCAATATTAGAAAACAAATGGATAGCCTGTTTGAAGATATGCTTTCCGTTGGAGATCGTGATTGGATGGGACTACATGGTATAGGAGGAATGTGGACTCCTGCAGTAGAACTCAAAGAAACTGACAATGAACTAGTTCTAAAAGCCGAAATTCCTGGAATTGATATCAATGATTTGGAAGTAGAAGTTAGTGAAGATCGGGTAAATATTTCGGGAGAACATAAAGAAGAAGAAAGTACCGAAGATCAAGAAAAAAACTATTTCCGCTCTGAATTTCACTATGGCAAGTTTGAAAGGATCGTTCCTTTGCCCATGCATATTAAAACTGACGAAATCAAGTCTGAGTTTAAGCATGGAATTTTAACTCTTACTATGCCCAAAGTAAAAGACACACCCAAAAAATCTGTCAAAGTTCATCTGGAAGATCGTTAGTAATTATTAGAGACAAGGTATTTCCTTGTCTCTAGAGAATTAGAATTTGTTTTTGGCTAACCGTATTCGAGCTAGATTAATACGGAGGATATAATTTATGAATACTTTTGTGCGACAACGTTCTCAAGCAGATGTTTTAGGCGTTTGGGAGCGATTTTGTCGTTGGATTACCAGCACCAATAATCGCATTTATATTGGTTGGTTTGGCGTGTTAATGATTCCCACACTTTTAGCGGCGACTATTTGTTTTATTCTGGCTTTTATCGCTGCACCCGCTGTCGATATCGATGGAATCCGCGAACCGGTTATCGGTTCCTTGTTGGGTGGTAACAATATGATCACTGCTGCCGTGGTACCTACTTCTGCTGCTATTGGGTTGCACTTTTACCCAATCTGGGAAGCTAGTTCCCTAGATGAATGGCTTTACAATGGTGGTTGTTATCAATTGATTGTGTTCCACTTTCTCATCGGTATTTGGTGCTACTTAGGAAGACAATGGGAACTAAGTTATCGTGAAGGTTTACGACCGTGGATTGCTGTCGCTTTTTCGGCACCCGTGGCAGCAGCGACGGCAGTCTTGCTAATTTATCCCCTCGGTCAAGGAAGTTTTTCTGAGGGATTGCCTTTGGGAATTGCGGGCACTTTTCACTTTATGCTGGCATTCCAAGCCCATCACAATATCTTAATGAATCCCTTCCATATGCTGGGAGTAGCTGGGGTATTTGGTGGTGCGTTATTAGCTGCTTTACATGGTTCTTTGGTGACTTCAACTTTAATTCGTCAGACTTCTGAAGCTGAATCTGCCGACAAAGGTTATAAATTTGGTCAGCAAGAGGTCACCTATAACTATATGGCGGGACATTATGGATTCCTGGGTCGGTTACTTATTCCATGGTTTGCTAGCAGCAACCATCGAGCTTTTCATTTTCTGTTGGTAGCTTTACCGACTATTGGTATCTGGTGTGCCGCAGCAGGAGTTAGCATGATGGCATTTAATCTCAATGGTTTTAATTTCAACCAATCGATTTTAGATAGCCAAGGTCGTGTAATTTATAGCGATGCCGATCTGCTTAATCGAGCTAATTTGGGTATTCAAGCCATGCACTCGCCTAATGCACATCATTTTCCTTTGACGTTAGCTGGTGGCGAATCCATTACTGTCAGTTTGGCTAGTGGTTAGTAGTAATAGGGGCAAGGTCATATCTTGCCCGCACAGTGTTTTTAACGAAAATAAAGTGATGGTGTGAAGAGCTCAAACTCAATTATCATCATAGAGAAGTATTTATCATGACTATAGAATTTCCCACCCGTTTTCAAGGTCGTCTGACAACTGCGCTGCTGATTCTTCGACTATCTTTAGGGGTATTTCTTTTACTTTGGGCATTAGAAAAATTCATCCTTCCCCAAACAACTGCAGAGATTTGGGCTAGCTTTTATAAGATACCGATATCTGGCGCGATCATAACCATTCTCGCGATTTTGCAAACTTTACTAGCGATCGCTTTTATCATTGGATGGTTGCGCCATATCACCTATGGTATTGCTTTGGGCATCAATGCAGTAACTTTTATTTCTACCTGGCAACAATTATTAGACCCTTGGGGTTTGGCTGGTGGCGAATCTGTTAATCATCTATTTTTAGCTGGTATACCTGTATTAGCGGGATTTATCGCTCTGTACATACTCCATCCTTGGGATATGTGGTCGCTAGACGATTGGCTAAAACATAAACATACTCTTGGCCATTCTCACGAGTTACAAGAACCTATGGATGTGATGCACCACGAATAGTCATTAAATGAGGAGGAGAAGTTGTGGAAATCAAATCGGTACCAATAGATATTCCTGATGGAGCAAATCTAATTCTTGGTCAAACCCATTTTATTAAAACTGTAGAAGATCTCTATGAGATTATGGTAGGAATCTCATCTGGGGTGAAGTTTGGAATTGCTTTCTGTGAAGCTTCTGGGGAATGCTTAATTCGTAGAGCGGGAAACGATGCAACTCTTCAAGAACGAGCAATTGCTAATGCTCAAGCCCTGGGCGCGGGACATAGTTTTATTATTTTGCTCCAACAAGCCTATCCGATTAACTTTCTCAATGCCATCAAACAATGCCCCGAAGTCTGTAATATCTATTGCGCAACAGCAAATCCGGTAGAAGTAATCATTGTCGAAACTGAACAGGGACGAGGTATTCTGGGCGTTGTTGATGGAGCTTCCCCTAAAGGAGTAGAAACGGCAGAAAATATTAAAGCACGTCAAAACCTACTGCGTCAGATTGGTTACAAGTTGTAGATAAACTGCATCTATTCACAACCTAGAGAATTTGTAGTTGTTTTGGGAAACGCACCCAAGACAGATTCTGTTTTATGAAATGTGGGTAGGGGCGAACGGCCGTTTGCTGCTAGGACAGCGATTCAGTAATCAAGAGCAATTATTAATTGAGAGGGATAGGGAAGCAAAAGAGAGATCCCGAAGATAGGGTAGTGTGCGAAGACAAAGGGGAAAATGCGAAAACAAAAAACTTAACCGGGGAACACCGGTCACCGCAGCGGGCAGACCCCGCGTCGGCGAAAGACGCAAGGGCGGGAATGGGGGATAACAATTCAATTCCTGGTGTTGAACCAATAGAACCTAACAAAATACTCCCCCCTCTCACCTAACTAGTAATTTATAAATACTGAATCGACGCTCTAAGACAGAATGAGGATTTCACTCATTAGCCAACATTATCAAGACAGGGAATAAAGTCAGTATTAATTATATTTATCTGAGATAGATTCCCTCGTCGCCGAGTTGACCAGGTCCATTAAGAACATAAATTCCAGCGGAGTTAGCCCGCACCAAGAAGGAGATCATGCCGTTGCTCACATCAATGCTGTTGCCAGTCACAGCATCTCGATAGATCCCATTACGAATATTCCCAACAGTGATGTTTTGGTCACTGCCGATAGCTAGTCCAACCACTGCGTAGCTTTCACCATTATTATAATCTCGGACAAAACTCATCCCACTTCCCCACTCATTAAAATGGCTCATGGGGGCCTTTTGCAAGGCAGGAATGTTTCGTCGAATCAGGTTCAAGCGCTGAATATGTTGATAGAGGGGATGACTTTTGGTGGTGGCAACCATTTCCTTTGTCAAATGATCACCGAAGTAAGCTCTTCCTGTCTGATCGAGGGTGTCATCGTTACCGATAATGTCCTGGGGCGCTCCTTTCATGAATTCGATCTCCTCACCATAATAGAGACAAGGAATACCTCGAATTGTCCAGAGTAGATTATATGCTGCGGCTGCCATCCACTGTTCCCCTTGAAAGCGGAAGCGGAAATCATTATCTGGCCCGACATCGTGATTTTGCAAGAAGGTAACTAGCGTAGTTGCATCCCCATAAACCCAATCCCGATTCAGAACAGCTCCGATGCCACTGTAACTCCCTCGGCTGACATTATCTCGGAAGGTAGAGAATAAGCCGAAGTCAAGAACTGCAAAACCTGAATCACTTCCAGAATTGGGGTCTCGGGGATCGTCTCCCAATCGAGTGTACCACCAGGGTCGCAAAAAAGAGGGGGCATTATCATCCCCAAAGAGGTCTCCCCACCCAGTTCCTTTAACCAGATTTTCTCCGAAGACAAACAAACTAGGTTTATGTGCTTTCCAGGCATTGATATATTCGAGCAGGTTATTGCGTTCCACATGCTTGACGGTATCGATTCGTAGGGCATCTACCCCCATGTCCAAATATTGGCAAATCGAATTGATAATATATTCCTTGACGTTAGACCGTTCGGTGGCCAGATCGATGGTGTCACCAGCTAAATGCTTAGTTTGGATCGCAACGCTTTCCCAGTCACCCCCTGCCATAAATCCGTCTTGGTGATACCATTCTGGATCGAGGTTGTTAGCATCAATGCCAAAAAAGCGATTGGGATTGTAACCAGGACTCGGTATGGTAACACCTGTTTTGGGGTCAATAAGAGGTAAGATGCCTTCTGGATCGGAGTTTTGCCGTTCTCGAAACCATTCTGGAGCCATGGGATTGTCATTGTCCTCCCGAAAGGAGCTTTGGTAGTTTCCCAGATTGCCTTGGTAGGGGCCATTATCGGTTTGTCCCTGTTCTGAGCCTGCAGGAACATAATATTTGATCGGCAGATGGTCGATCCAAACTTGACCCCGAATTCCGTATTGCGAGGAATGGTTAACCACCACATCCTGAATAATTTTGAGCCCTCGGGCATGGGCTTCATTAATCAAATCCTGGTAAGTAGCATCGGGGGATTCGAGCCTCGGGTCAATCCGCGTCCAATCGTAACCGTGATAACCATGGTAATCAAGTCCACTGCGATTCTCAATCGGCGGCGTAATCCAAATCGCTGAAAATCCTAGTTCCTTGATATAGTCGAGTTGCTGAATCAGTCCCCGAAAATCCCCACGCCAGTGAGGATCTTCCGCTTCCCCGGTAGTGGGGTTAAACTTAATGCGATCGCGACAGAAAAAGTTGTTGCTCGGATCTCCGTCGTAAAAGCGGGTGGTAATCAGGAAGTAGATGGTTTCTTCTCGGAAATCTGTCGCAACCACTGGGCCAATACTATAAAAAAAGCTCTCGCGGGACTCGTTGCCAGCTCCGTCAATAACAAGCCAGCGGATACTTGTCGTCTCTTCGAGCACTAACTCAGGCCCTGTTAAACCGTTGATGGCATTGCCTTGAACGTAAATATCTGATGCGGTGGTTGGTTCGGAGCCATCGGTGCTGTAGTAAGCGATCAAAGGAGCTGGACGGTTATCCCTAACGGTGAAGGTAACTGAGAGTGACTCTGGGTAGCTACCCGCATCTTGACTAGCAGTAATGGTCGGGGGCTCCAAGTCAGCGTTAGGATCGATATTGTAAATAAAAGAGGAAATGCTCCCTGCCTCGCCCTCGGAATTAACCCCAAAGGCTAGGAGGGTAGTAGGGGTCTCAATGGTGATTGGTTGAGTGTAGCGGTTCGATTCCCTTGTCGGCTGAGTTCCGTCAGTGGTGTAGTAAATCTCATCACCCTCATTACTGCTATAGAGGGTTACTTCCTGGGCATCGAGATAAGTTTTTCCCAAGGGATTAGCGGTAATGACGGGAATAGCTGGCCTCTGAGGGTTTTGGTCGTACCAGCGGTTATCTAGGAAATACCAGCCCGATCTGTTACGCCTGAGATCGGCAGTTTGCCGCCCTGCCCCATCATTAAAGATAATGCTGGCAGTTGTAATGCCTTCGAGCCGATAGACAAACCAATCGTCGCCCTCTGCTGTCATAGATAAACCGGGCCAAGTAGTCGAAGAAGATGACGGCGCGGTATTCCAATAGTAGATATTAATGGTGTTTTGCCATCCCCTAGGTTTTTTAAAATGGACGATCAGATCTGCCATGATACTTATTGCACCTCGTTCTAGGTCGCTTGATTAGAAACTTGATTATAATTGGGGATTTCAAAGTCGAGCAGGCTTAGTTAGCTGTACAAAATAACTTATCTAGAGTTGATAGGTATTAGCTGTGATGTGATTATTTACCTCTAAGTCTACTAGATAGTTATTTCTATAAATAACCTAAGGTCTGCTTATTCTTGACACTAACTTAAGGAAAAGTTACACATCCAAACTGCGTTTAGCTTGAAACCTATAGTTTTTGTAATTGTTTGAGGGGAAAGGTTAAGAAGATCATATGTCAAGATAATTTAGTCTGATTTTCTATCTATTAGCGATCGCTACTGTAGTTTAAAAAAGCAATAACTTATCCACTTCAATATCAATACTGGGGAACAAACAGGCTTAACAATTCCGGTAATAATTGTTTTTTGAGTAAGATATTTACCATTTTGGGGATTTATAAATATCAAAAGTTTTTTATATTATCTAAAATTTAGCATCAGGATTAATCAGGAATCTAGTCATTTCAAATAAAAAACACATGATTTATCTAGAGCCGACGAAATAGTCTATGATGCTCTCACAATTTATCTGGCAATCGCAAATTTTTTTTTCTCTGGTTGATTAATGACAATAGACGTTTGTCAGATAAATATCGCCAAGAAATTCAAAATCCGAATAATGAAAAATTCTTAAGTGTTATCTCTAGATAAGGCAATTATTGCTTATCCAGAGATCGAGATTTTGCCTAATGATTGAATATCTAAATCTTTACTGCTGAGCCTTTTCGGATTGACGAGGAATAACCTGCATCTTAGAAAAAGAAGCAATAGCATAATACAATTGCTCTGCTACCATCTCATTAGCTGGCTCTGTCAAATGAATCGCATCAATAAAACTAGGAGCAGGATATTGATCACTAAGATTATATAAATTTAATGATTTAACATTTTTAGGAAATAATCTTACTAAATAATTATTAGCCCCGACAAAACGAGGATAATTAGCTTTAACTTTTTTAATATAGGTTCTGCCTAACTGAGTGGTAATTTCTCCTTCTGTAGGGGTAAGCTTACTAGGCTTACGACCTGTAATCTCTGGTTGAGTAACGAAAATCACAGCAGCACCAGTTCCATTAGCCAAAGTAACCATTTGTTTATGATTTTGAAAATAACGATCTACTCTCCGTTGTAATTCTTCTGGAGCACCAGGGAAAAATAATGCTAATTGCTGACCATTTTTATTTAGTAATAAATCAGTTTTGCTATCAGGAATCTCTACCTGCAAAACTGTATCTTGTAAAATATTAACTAAATAACTTTTATCTTCGATTGGTTTTAATAATTTATTAGCAGATGCCTTTATATAATTAGATTTTTTCGGGAATTCTTCTCTGAATTGGGGCACTTGAGCTGCAGTTTCTTCACTTGATAACATTAAATCTTCATAGCCATCTAATACTATGATCATGTCGGGTTTGTAGGGTAAAACTTGCAGTGCTAATTGAGCTAATTGATTGCCTGACGCATAACCAGGAACCGCTGCGTTTATCACACGGTAATTACCTGATTTTAATTTCGATGGTTTTTTGAGAGCTTCTGCCCTAGCTTCCTCATCTTCGGGTAACACATCGGGTTTATATAGTTGTGGGTTTTGTTTTTGCTGTTTTAGTCGTTGTTGCAGACGAATTTCTAATTGCTCTGCAATTGCAGTTTCATTGTTGGAAGCACCATAGCCAAAGGCTGTTGAACCTCCCAGAATAAAAATTCTAATTTCGTTGTTAGGTTTAGCTATTGGTAAAGCATCGCGATCTCGAAAACCCTGTTCGTTAATTTGCCAATGAGGATTATCTTGATTTTTTACTAGTTGATAGCCGACAGAAAGGCTTTGCTGCGCAAGCATCGTTCCCGTATTAGCAGGAGACTCCAGAGGGGTACCTTTTTGATCGAGAAATTTTAATTGATAAGAATCTGTGATATCTTGTTCGGTGATAGCTTGGGCGAATTCTTCTCGGTTCCCCGTAAGATCGACATAAATACGGGTGAGCAACTCCAAAACTAATAACGACAGGATAATAGACACTAGTAACCACAACCAAGTTAAATTGCGACGTGGTTTTTGTTTGCGCTTACCAAACATGTAAGGTCCCCGAGGTTTTGATCTAAACATAATACTCTTGTTAGTTGCTAATAATTAGATAACTGCTATCATTGGCATCGTCAACTCTGTGATACATTTACGAAGACGGAGCAGGCTCCGTCTTGTCTTGATGCGCGTTTCCTCTCTTGGTCAGCATTCCCTCTCTTGGTGCGCGTTCCTTGGCGGATTGAAAATCCGCAGGGTCGTTTATACCCAAATGCGATGGGTACAAGCACCGCATAGTTTGGTGCACCGCTTTTACGGCGGAGTAACTTTGACTCTGACTAACTAAAGTTTAATTGATAGCAAATCGTCAAAATTCTGAATTACTTTATGAGTTATAAATTATTATTCGTTTGCTTAGGAAATATTTGCCGTTCTCCCTCGGCGGAAAATATCATGAATCACCTTATCAAAGAAAGCTCTTTGGATAGTCATATTATTTGTGATTCTGCTGGTACTTCGGCTTATCATATTGGTTCTGCTCCAGATCGTCGTATGAGTGCAGCAGCTCAAAAAAGAGGATTGGAACTTGTGGGCAAAGCTAGAAAATTTCGGGCTTTAGATTTTGAAAAATTTGACCTTATTTTAGCGATGGATCGCTCTAACTATCAAGATATTCTCTATCTCGATCAGGTCGGAAAATATCAAGATAAAGTACAAATGATGTGTAGTTTTGCCAGGACATATCGCGATCGTGAAGTTCCCGATCCTTACTATGGTGGTCAAGACGGTTTTAATTATGTTATCGATCTATTATTCGATTGTTGCTCAGGATTATTAGATTACGTAGTCAAAGAAAAGTTATAAATTATCAATAACGCTTGATGTGAATTAACATGGTTGATATTAATCTCATGAGCTATTAGCTTTTGGTTCTTAGCATATTAGTGATAGCCAACTTCATGAATGTAATAGTTCATTGGAATCAAGGAAGAAATAAATAAGTATCTGAGAACCATTGAATATCTATCGATAAAAGCAATTCGCTGTTAGCTATTAGCTAATAGCTTTTAAAATGATATCCAACTTTTTTTTAAATTCATATTAGACGCAAATAATCACTGACAGATAGTAATTAATAACTGATCACTAAAATAAGATGAATAAATTCAATTTAAAAGTTTTTAAAAAATTTTGGGCGATCGCAAAACTTTATTGGTTTGGGAATGAGAAAAAAGGTGCTTTATCACTGTTAGCCTTATTATTTATTTTATTATTAGCTTATTCTCAGTTGAGTGTTGTCTTAAGTCAGCAACAAGGAGAGATTATTTCTTCTTTATCCAACAAAGATGTAGACAGATTTTGGCGTACTGTTCAAAAATTCTTGTTTGTTCTAGTTATTTATGTTCCTTTGTTTGCTAATTTTAGCTATGTGCAGAATAAATTGGGTATTTATTGGCGTAGATGGCTCACCCACTATTTTGTAGGTCGTTATTTTAAGAATCGAAGTTTTTATGAATTGGGTAACTTTAATACTGATATTGATAACCCCGATCAGCGCATTGCAGAGGATATTAAAGGATTTACGCAAGGCTCCTTGCTATTTCTTTTAGTCATTGTTAATTCAGTTTTACAAGTCATATTCTTTAGTAACGCACTCTGGAAAATATCCGAGAATCTGGTATTTGCGTTATTTGCTTATTCGATACTAGGTACTTTAATTGCTGTTGGATTCTTTGGTAAAAAATTAGTAAAAATCAGATTCGATCAACTAAAAAAAGAAGCAAATTTTCGTTTTGGGTTAGTTAGAGTGAGAGAAAATTCAGAATCTATTGCTTTTTATCAAGGTGAAGCTCAAGAATCAAACAAATTAAAACAAATTTTTAACACAGTATTTCAAAACTTTAATCTCTTGATTATCTGGGAAGAATTATATTTCGGAATATTTAGTAATGCTTACCGATTTTTACCTGATATTATTCCCGTATTAGTGGTCGCTCCATCAGTATTATCAGGAGATTTTGAAGTTGGAAAAGTAAGAGAAGCTGAAATTGCTTTTAGTCGAGTTTTCTTCTCACTAAACCTGATCATTACTCGTTTTGAGTCATTAACCTCTTTTGTCGCTGGCATTGATCGTTTGGATTCTTTTTCCAAATATTTAGCTAAAAACGAACAACCAGCCCCCAAAGAAAATTATGAGCGTCCCATTATAGGCAGAAAGACTCAAGATTATCTAGCAATAGAAGATCTCACTCTGCAAACTCCCAACTATCACCAAACCCTGATCAAAGATCTCTCAGTTAAATTACAAACAGGAGAAAGCCTTCTCATTATGGGGGCTAGCGGTGGGGGCAAAAGTTCTTTGCTCAGAGCAATTGCTGGCTTATGGAACTCTGGTACTGGCTCCATTACCCGTCCCGAACTAGATAAAATACTCTTTTTACCTCAAAAACCCTATACCATCCTCGGCAATCTGCGTAGTCAATTAATTTACCCCCTTGCCGACGCCCATATTCGGGATCAAGAATTACATCAGGTACTAGATAAAGTTAACTTACCAGACTTAGCCGAACGTTTTGGTGGTTTAGATGCCGAAAAAGATTGGTCAGATGTCCTGTCCTTGGGAGAACAGCAACGGCTAGCCTTTGCTCGTATTCTGATCAACAAACCTGAATATATTATTCTTGATGAAGCGACTAGTGCTCTAGATGTGGAGAATGAAGCTGCACTTTATCATCATCTACAACAGCTAAAAAGTACTTTTATCAGTGTAGGTCATCGTCCCACACTAATTCCATACCATCAGAAACTTTTAAAATTAATAGACCATAATTCTTGGCGAATAGAAGATACCAAATCCGATTCTGAGAATGTAGTTTAGCGCTCACAAAATTTATCAACCAAAAAATTGTCAAAAATCTCGATCTTCATGTACAATGTGTGATTGTGGCTAAATAAATTTATTATTTACTATCTCAACAGCAAAGTTGACCAAGCTCATTTTAGTTGTGAAGTAATAATTTAATGTTTTCTGCCTTCTTTCTAGATACTGAAGGGAATTGCCCTTTAAGTCTAAAAGATTTTAGGCAATTATAAAAGACCGCAACTCAAGCAAAGCTTGTTGTATTAAGTTACTCGGTCGTAAATTTTAGAAAACAAAACCATATATTAAGTAGCTACCCATCCTGTTCCGGTAGATATTTTTGATGTCTCCATAACCAGGATCTATCTTGCCTTGTCAGTTATCTATATTGACAGCCTAAAACATAGCTGCGATCTTATTTAATGTTGTTTAGCGAAAAAAGGGGTTAATATCTGTGTCTGTTGGCATAATGGGAACCAAACTAGGCATGACCCAAATCTTTAACCAAGAGACGGGAAAAGCTATTCCCGTGACTGTGGTTCAAGCTGGTCCTTGTACTATCACCCAAATCAAAACCCAAGAAACTGACGGCTATTGCTCAGTTCAGATTGGCTATCAAGAAGTCAAAGAAAAAGCTCTATCTAAACCAGAGTTAGGGCATTTAAAAAAAGCTTCGGCTGCTCCGCTGCGTCATCTCAAAGAATATCGTACCGATGATGTGAGTAGCTGGGAATTAGGACAAGCATTAGGCGCTGACTTATTCAACGCAGGGGAAATCGTTGATATCAGTGGCAAAACTATTGGTCGAGGTTTTGCCGGATACCAAAAACGTCATAACTTCAGAAGAGGACAAATGGCTCACGGTTCCAAAAACCATCGCGCGCCTGGTTCTACTGGTGCTGGTACTACTCCTGGTCGTGTTTATCCAGGGAAAAAGATGGCAGGACGCTATGGCGGGACACAGGTTACGATTCGCAAACTAGAAGTTGTTCAAGTAGATGCTGAGCGTAACTTACTCTTGATTAAAGGAGCAGTACCTGGAAAACCAGGAGCTTTATTGAGTATTACTCCCGCTAATATTGTCGGAGCCAAAAATAAGCTGTTAGCAACCCATAACAAGTGACCATGGTTAATTGTGTAGTTAAAAATTGGCAAGGGGAACAAGTCGACCAGACAACCCTGGAGCTGAAAGTAGCAAAAGAAGAAAATGCTAATCATATTGTCCACCGAGCATTAGTTAGACAAATGGCTAAAGCTCGCCAAGGCACGGCTTCAACTAAAACCAGATCGGAAGTTCGTGGTGGTGGACGCAAACCTTGGAGACAAAAAGGAACTGGACGAGCTCGCGCCGGTTCAATTCGTTCTCCTCTCTGGCGTGGTGGTGGTGTCATCTTTGGCCCTAAACCCAGAGACTACGATCTCAAAATGAACAAAAAAGAGCGGCGTTTGGCATTAAGAACTGCTTTTGCCAGTTGCTTAGAAAATGCGGTAGTAGTAGAAAACTTTGCCGAAGAGCTGGCTCGTCCTAAAACAAAGGAGGTTATTGCGGCTCTCGAACGTTGGGAAGTAGACGCAAAGCAAAAAATTCTGCTGATAGTTACAGATATTACTGAAAATGTTGATCTGTCCACGCGCAACATTCCTAACGTGAAACTACTCAAGGCAAGTAACTTAAATGTCTATGATTTGCTCAATGCCCAGCAGGTTGTAGTGACTACAGATGCTTTGACCAAAATACAGGAGGTTTATGGTGACTGAATATAATCCCAGAGATCTCGCAGATCTGATCCTGAAGCCAATTGTTACCGAAAAAGCTACGTTGCAAATGGAAGAAAACAAATATGTTTTCGACGTCCTACCTAAGGCAACCAAGCCAGAAATTAAAGCAGCTATTGAGAGTTTATTTGATGTGACCGTCACTAGGGTGAACACTCTCAAATTACCTCGCAAACAAAGGCGCGTAGGTAGATTTATTGGCTACAAGCCCCAATACAAAAGGGCAATTGTAACCCTGCAAGAAGGAGATAGCATCTACTCAGAGCTGTTCCCTGATGTGTAAATTAGGTTTTAGGTTAAATTTCCCACAACCTAGCACCCAACATCTTCGTCGCATAGCGACATTAACCCGAAAACTAACGAGCTAGAAGCAGTATAATTACAACTTATTAAATTATGGGTACTCGTTCTTTTAGACCATTAACTCCGGGAACTCGGCAAGCAACCATTGCCGACTTTTCAGAAATTACCAAAAGTAAACCCGAAAAGTCCTTAACAAAGTTCAAGCATCGAGCTAAAGGGCGCAATAACCGAGGGGTGATTACTAGTCGCCGTCGTGGTGGCGGTCATAAACGCCGCTATCGGAATATTGATTTTAGAAGAGACAAAATAAATATTCCAGCTACAGTAATCGCGATCGAATATGATCCCAATCGCAACGCCAGAATTGCTTTAGTCGAATATCAAGACGGAGAAAAACGTTATATCCTCGCTGCTGCGGGATTGACTGTGGGTACGGAAATCATTTCTGGCCCCGATTCTCCCATTGAAATCGGCAATGCTTTACCTTTGAGTAAAATTCCTTTGGGAGAAACCATCCACAACGTAGAACTTAGAGTCGGCCGAGGTGGGCAGATAGTTCGCGCTGCGGGGACTGCCGCCAAGTTAATGGCCAAAGAAGGTAACTATGTAACTATTGGCTTACCTTCTAAAGAAGTTCGGATGATTCGCAAAGAATGCTACGCCACCATTGGGCAAGTAGGTAATGCTGAAGTAAGGAACCTCAAACTTGGAAAAGCAGGTAAAAGTCGTCATTTAGGTAGAAGACCTCAAGTAAGAGGAAGTGCCATGAACCCCTGTGATCACCCCCACGGTGGTGGTGAAGGAAGAGCACCTATTGGGAGAAGTGGCCCTGTAACTCCCTGGGGGAAACCAGCTTTGGGTCTGAAGACTCGCAAGAAAAGAAAAGCTAGTGACAAACTTATAGTTCGTCGTCGTCGTTAAGCGACTGATAAATGCTTTGTTGGTGAAAGCCCTGCGCCTTTGCCTTTATTGATAACTGATAACTGATAACTGATAACTGACACCATGAGTCGTTCCTTAAAAAAAGGTCCTTTTATTGCTGATAAACTGCTCAAGAAAATTGAGAAGTTAAACGCAGATAATAAAAAGGAAGTCATTAAAACTTGGTCTCGTGCTTCTACTATCCTGCCCCAAATGGTTGGTCATACAATAGCTGTTCATAATGGTCGCCAACATATTCCTGTATTTATTTCCGATCAAATGGTTGGTCATAAATTAGGTGAATTTGCGCCAACCAGAACCTTTAGAAGTCACTCCAAAAGTGATAAGAAAGCTCGGCGCTAGCAATATTTACAGCTCATAATAAGCATCATGATAGTAGATAAGACCAATGAAATAAAAGCGATCTCCAAATATATCCGCATGTCTCCTTTTAAAGTGAGACGGGTTTTGGATCAAATTCGAGGTCGTCAATATCGAGAAGCTCTAATCATTCTCGAATTTATGCCTTACAAAGCCTGTGAACCAGTACTAAAAGTATTGCGCTCTGCTGTGGCTAATGCAGAACATAACGCTGGATTAGATCCTGCAAGCTTGGTTGTTAGTCAAGCTTTTGCCGATGGCGGTCCTGTTTTAAAGCGTTATCGCCCTAGAGCACAGGGTCGAGCTTATCAAATTCGTAAGCCTACCTGTCACATAACTGTAGCAGTTGCTCCAGAAATAGATGAATAAGCTGTTGTATTCAGAGGAAATATAGTGGGTCAAAAAATACATCCAACTGGTTTTCGTTTAGGTATCACTCAAGAACATCAGTCTTGTTGGTACGCTGATACCAAGCATTACCCCCAACTGCTACAAGAAGATCGCGTGATTCGAGATTATATAGCTAAGGGTCTCAGTAATGCGGGGATCTCCCAAGTCAAAATTGAGCGCAAAGCTGATCAAATCGATTTGGCAATTCATACTGCTCGTCCCGGCGTAGTCGTCGGTCGTGGTGGGGCAGGAATTGAAAAGTTACGTACTGAATTACAAGATACAGTAGGTAACAATCGCCAAATTAGGATTAATGTTATCGAAGTTGCTCGAGTTGATGCCGATGCTACTTTGATTGCCGAATATATCACTCAACAACTAGAACGCCGAGTTTCTTTCCGCAGAGTGGTTCGCCAAGCAATTCAAAGAGCGCAAAGAGCAGAAGTTCAAGGGATTAAAATTCAAGTCAGCGGTCGGCTTAATGGGGCGGAAATTGCCCGGACAGAATGGGTACGCGAAGGTCGAGTTCCGCTACATACTTTAAGAGCCAATATCGATTACTCTTATCGTACTGCTTTAACCATTTATGGGATACTGGGGGTCAAGGTTTGGATCTTTAAAGGAGAAATCATTCCTGGACAAGAAGAAGCCGCTGTCGCAACTCCGACGAAAACACCCCGCCGCAATCGTCGTCGTCAAAAATTTGATGACCGTTCGGAATAATAAACAGCAATTAGCTAATAAGTAACTATGCTAAGTCCTAGAAGAACGAAATTTCGTAAACAACAACGAGGTCGAATGAGAGGTTTGGCCCATAGAGGTAGTACGCTTAACTTTGGTGACTATGCTCTGCAAGCAACTGAGCCTTCTTGGATTACCTCCCGTCAAATTGAAGCCGCTAGACGAGCTATGACTCGTTACGTCAAAAGGGGGGGGAAAATCTGGATTCGAATTTTTCCTGATAAACCAGTAACTATGAGAGCTGCGGAAACACGGATGGGTTCTGGTAAAGGTTCTCCTGAATATTGGGTAGCAGTAGTCAAACCTGGAAGAATTATGTTTGAAATGGCAGGGGTAGCAGAACCGGTCGCTAGAGAAGCGATGCGCTTAGCTGCTCAGAAATTGCCAATTAAAACTAAATTTATTACTCGCGATGAGGAGTATACATAAGATTATGGCTTTACCTAAAATTGCCGAGGTCAGAAATCTGAGCGACGAAGAACTGGCAGCAGAAGTGTTAGCCGTTAAGCGAGAACTATTTCAACTGAGACTAGAACAAGCTACTGGTCGCCTAGAAAAACCTCATATGTTTAAGCATACTAAACACCGTCTCGCTCAACTGTTAACTGTAGAACGGGAACGTCAGTTACAAACCACTGAGTTAACAACTGTTGACCCCCAAACGCCATCTCCAGAAGAAGAGTAAAGATTAACTATGGCAGTCAAAGAAATAGTCGGCGAAGTCGTCAGCGACAAAATGAATAAAACCGTTGTGGTTGCTGTAGAAAATCGGACTCGCCATCCTAAATACAAAAAAATCGTGGTCCGCACCAAAAAGTACAAAGCCCATGATGAGGAAAACCAGTGCCATATCGGCGATCGCGTAAGAATTCGCGAAACGAGACCTCTCAGTCGTACTAAATGTTGGACTGTGGCAGAAATCATTGACAAGAAAAATTCTTAACTTTTATTAGATCAATCTTACCGCCGTGATACAACAACAGACTTATCTCAATGTTGCCGATAACAGCGGGGCTCGTAAACTAATGTGCTTGCGAGTGCTAGGTAAAGGTAACTGTCCCTATGGTCACATTGGTGATGTGATTGTCGCTGTAGTCAAAGATGCCCTCCCTAACATGGCAGTTAAAAAATCTGACGTTGTTAGAGCTGTAATTGTCCGTACTAAACAACCAGTCAACCGTGAAAGCGGCATGAGTATCCGTTTTGACGATAATGCTGCTGTAATTATCAATCCTGATAATAATCCTCGGGGGACTCGGGTTTTTGGCCCAGTAGCACGGGAGTTGCGAGATAAAAACTTTACTAAAATCGTTTCTCTAGCTCCGGAGGTAATCTAATGGCCAAGAAAACCACTACCAAACGCTACAAAATGCATGTCAAGAAAGGAGATACCGTTCAGGTGATTTCCGGTCGCGATAAAGGCAAAGTAGGAGAAATCCTCCAAGCCTTACCCAAGTCAAGCAAAGTAGTTGTTAAAGGCGTTAACATCCGCACTAAGCATGTTAAGCCTCAGCAAGAAGGAGAATCAGGTCAAATCACTACCTTTGAAGCTCCGATTCATAGTTCTAATGTGATGCTCTACTCCGAAAAAGAGAAAGTCGCCAGCCGCGTCTGTTATACCTTTACCGATGACGGCAAAAAAGTGCGCATGCTCAAAAAAACGGGAGAGATCATTGAGTAATTACCAAAAATCAATTTAGTAATTTCCTGACCAAGCCCAGGAAAGATCAAAAAAAGCTCATGGCAAAAAATCTCAAGGAAACTTATACAACCGAAATCGCTGCCAAGCTCAAGGAAGAGTTTGGTTATAGCAATATTCATCAGGTACCAAAAGTCGTTAAGGTAATTGTTAATCGTGGTCTCGGGGAAGCATCCCAAAATGCTAAGGCATTAGAATCATCGATTCGCGAGGTAGCAACTATTACCGGGCAGAAACCAGTAGTTACCAGAGCGAAAAAGGCGATCGCGGGTTTTAAAATCCGGCAAGGGATGCCCGTCGGCGTGATGGTTACGCTGCGTGGCGATCGCATGTACGCTTTCCTGGAACGCTTAATTAATCTGGCGCTACCAAGGATTCGTGATTTTCGCGGTATTAGTCCCAAAAGCTTTGACGGACGAGGCAACTATAGTCTAGGAGTCAAAGAACAACTAATCTTTCCTGAAATTGATTACGATACCATCGATCAAATTCGGGGTTTCGATATTTCCATCGTCACCACCGCCAATACCGATGAGGAAGGACGCGCCTTACTCAAAGAAATGGGGATGCCCTTCCGTACAAACTAATAACTATAGGATCGGGAGATAATAAAAGGTAATAATGGCAGCAAACGATACCATCTCAGATATGCTGACTCGCATTCGCAATGCCTGTCTGGTTAAGCATCAAAAAACTCAAGTACCTTCGACCAAAATGACCCGAAGTATTGCTAAAGTACTTCAAGAAGAAGGTTTTATTAATAGCTATGAAGAAACAGGGGAAGGTGTTCACAAGTACCTCAGCATATCCCTTAAATATCAAGGAAAAGGCCGCCAACCAGTAATTGGAACTCTCAAGCGAGTAAGCAAACCAGGATTGCGCGTCTATTCCAAACGTAAAGATATTCCTCGTGTCTTGGGAGGGATTGGGATTGCAATTGTTTCAACCTCTCATGGAGTAATGACAGATCGGGAAGCTCGTCGTCAAGGAGTTGGCGGAGAAATTCTCTGTTATGTCTGGTAATTTAAGGAGTAAATATTTATGTCACGTATTGGTAAACGTCCGATACCAATTCCTTCTGGTGTCACCGTAAATATTAAAGGTTCTCATGTCGCAGTGAAAGGCCCCAAAGGCAATTTGGAGCGCGAGTTAGTTGAGCTAATTTCGGTAGAACAAGAGGGTAATGAAATTAAAGTATCACCCAAAAATGACTCTCGTACTGCCCGCCAACTTCATGGCCTATCCCGCACTTTGGTTGCCAATATGGTTGAAGGTGTTTCCAAGGGGTTTGAAAAACGCTTACAGATTATTGGAGTGGGTTATCGGGCTCAGGCTCAGGGGCAAAAACTAACTCTTAATGTAGGTTATAGTAAGCCAGTAGAAATGTTAATGCCCTCAGGGATTCAAGTTACCGTAGAGAAAAATACCGATGTCATAGTAACAGGTATTGATAAAGAGGTCGTGGGTAATATATCTGCCAAAATAAGAGCTGTCAGACCCCCTGAACCTTACAAAGGAAAAGGAATTCGCTATCAAGATGAGGTAGTGAGACGTAAAGCAGGTAAAACAGGTAAATAATAACGATGAAGTTATCCCGCAAACAATCAGTGGCTCGTCGCCATCGACGAATCCGCAAAAAAGTAAATGGCACCCCCGAGCGTCCTCGGTTGTCCGTTTTCCGCTCCCACAAACATATTTATGCTCAGGTTATTGACGATGTAGCTCAAAATACCTTAGCCGCAGCATCTACCCTAGATTCCGAGGTCAAATCAGATCTTAAATCTACTAGCACCTGTGAAGCTTCCTCTGCTGTGGGAAAATTAGTCGCCCAAAGAGCTTTAGCTAAAGGTGTGACTAAAGTAGTTTTTGATCGTGGTGGTAATCTCTACCATGGTAGAATTAAATACCTAGCAGAAGCTGCCCGCGAAGCTGGTTTAGACTTTTAATCAATTCCTAATCTAACTATATAAATCATGGCAAAATCAAAATCGCGCAAAAAAAGTCGCAGTAAAGAAAAGGAATCTAATTGGCAGGAAAGAGTAGTGCAAATCCGCCGAGTCAGCAAAGTAGTCAAAGGTGGGAAAAAACTTAGTTTCCGCGCCATTGTCGTTGTTGGTAATGAAAAAGGGCAAGTCGGTGTTGGCGTTGGCAAAGCGGCGGATGTCATCGGTGCCGTCCGTAAAGGAGTTGCCGATGCCAAGAAAGAATTGGTTGAGGTTTCTTTAACCAAATCTAACTCCATCAATCATGTTACCAATGGGATTGCTGGGGGAGCTAAAGTCTTCATGCGTCCTGCTGCTCCAGGTACGGGGGTAATTGCTGGGGGAGCTGTCCGTACAGTTTTAGAGCTTGCCGGGGTAAAAAACATTTTAGCTAAACAGTTGGGCTCCAATAATCCCCTGAACAATGCTAGAGCAGCGGTTAATGCCCTCAGTAGTTTGAGAACTTTTTCCCAAGTAGCCCAGGAAAGAGGGATCTCTCTCGAACAATTATACGCTTAATTTACTATATAGAGGCTAGAATTTATGAACTTAAATGATATTGCTCCTCAGAAGGGTTCTAAAAGACGCAGACGGCGAGTTGGTCGGGGAATTGCCGCTGGTCAAGGAGCCAGCTGTGGTTTTGGCATGCGGGGTCAAAAATCTCGTTCTGGTACAGGCACTAAACCTGGTTTTGAAGGCGGTCAAATGCCTTTATACCGTCGAGTTCCCAAGCTTAAGCATTTTCCCCTAGTGAATCAAAAAACTTACACCATTGTTAATGTTGGTGCTTTAAGCTCTTTAGCGGCTAATACAGAAGTAACCCTCGAATCTTTATTGGAACAGGGAATTACTACGACCCAGAATGGACCTTTAAAAATATTGGGGGATGGTGAGTTAAATGTCGCTCTTAAGGTTAAAGCTGCTGCCTTTACGAAAAATGCTCAGGCAAAAATCGAAGCTGCCGGTGGAAGTTGCGAAGTGATCGGCAAATAAGCAAGATACCGTAATTGGTTTATCATAAGTTACATGGTGAGGCGAGGTAAATTTACATTACTTAACTTATTAAACACCTTATAGCTTAATTAAAAATGTATAAAAAACACAGGTAGCCTTGTATGGTTAGAGATAAAACCCCAACAGCACAAGAAACTTTTTTACAAATGGCACAGGCAGCTGGTCTGCGAGGTCGTGTGCTGGTAACAATTGGTCTTTTAGTATTAGTCCGTTTAGGGATCTTTATTCCCGTACCGGGTATTGATCGGGTACGTTTTGCTGAAGCGGTCCAAAATCTTCCCGTTTTAGGTTTTTTAGATATCTTTACTGGAGGTGGTTTATCTGCCCTCGGTATTTTTGCTTTAGGTATTTTACCTTTTATTAATGCTTCTATTATTATGCAGCTCTTGACGGCTGCCATTCCTGCTTTAGAAGATTTACAAAAAAACGAAGGAGAAGCAGGACGCCGCAAGATTTCTCAGTATACCCGATATGTAGCTTTAGTCTGGGCAATTTTACAAAGTTCAGGGCTAACTATTGGTTTATTGCGACCTTACGCCTTAGATCCTGGATTTTGGTTTATTGCCGAAACAGTTTTAGCCTTAACCGCAGGCTCGATGTTTGTCATGTGGGTATCGGAGTTAATCACTGAGCGAGGCATTGGTAATGGGGCTTCTCTATTGATTTTTATCAATATTGTTGCTACTTTACCGAAAAATTTGGGCAATACCATTGAGTTTGCCCAGCAAGGTGGGAGAGAAGCTGTAGCTCAAGTTGTTATCTTGCTATTGGTCTTTTTGGTCACAATTGTCGGTATTGTTTTTGTTCAAGAAGGAACCAGAAGAATCCCGATTATTTCAGCGCGTCGTCAAGTTGGGAAGCGACTTTACCGAGAAAGAACTAGCTATTTACCTTTACGACTTAATCAAGGCGGTGTAATGCCGATTATTTTTGCCACAGCAGTAATTAGTTTGCCCACTTCTCTAGCTCAGTTTGCTGGCGGGGATAGTGGTTTTGGTCAGATTTTAGTCCAATTTGCCAATGCGGTAACTCCTTTGCGGGGCGAAATTAACTGGATTGCGATCGCGTTTCAATCGCTATTGATTCTGTTCTTTAGTTATTTCTACGCTTCCTTAATCATGAATCCCGTGGATATGTCCCAAAACTTGAAAAAGATGGGCACTTCGATCCCAGGAATTCGTCCTGGCAAGGCGACAAGTGGTTATTTAGAACAGGTGATGAACCGTTTAACTTTTCTGGGAGCAATTTTCTTAGCTGTGGTGGTGGCGATTCCCAGTTTAATTGAAGCAGCTACGAGAGTGCAAACTTTTAACGGATTCGGCGCAACTTCACTATTGATTTTAGTTGGGGTGGCAATTGATACTGCTAAGCAAATTCAAACCTATGTCATATCTCAACGTTATGAAGGGATGGTGAAAAAATAAAACAAAATTAGCAGGAATTTAGCTCAATCAATTTCTACTAAAGCTATGGTTAAAACCACAATAAAACAGTGAAAAGATTAATTTTTTTAGGACCTCCTGGGGCGGGAAAAGGGACACAAGCCCTAATTCTGTCAGATCTTTATCAAATACCTCATATTTCTACTGGAGATATCCTCAGAGCCGCAGTTAAAGCAGAAACCACCTTAGGAATTAAAGCTCGCAATTATATGGACGCCGGAGAATTGGTTCCTGATGATTTGATTCTCGATTTGATCAAAGAACGTTTAAGTCAAACAGATACTCAAAAAGGTTGGATTCTGGACGGGTTTCCCCGTAATGTTAGCCAAGCTGCTTTCTTAGAAAAATTACTACAAGAATTGCAACTAGCTGCCGATTATGTACTGAATCTAGAAGTTCCTGACGAGATCTTAGTCGAAAGATTGCTAGCTCGCAATAGAAAAGATGATAACGAAATTACAATCCGTCGCCGTCTGGAAGTATATCACCAAGATACTGTACCAGTAATAAGTTTTTATAGCGATCGCGGCAGGTTAAAAGCAGTCAATGGTAATAATTCTCTAGAAGGTGTTACTACTGCTTTAAAAGCTATTATCGATCAAACCTAAAGTTTGTAAGTAATATCGGAGGATATTTTAATTGTCGAAACAAGACCTTATAGAAATGGAAGGGACGGTGACGGAATCACTGCCAAACGCGATGTTCCGGGTCGATTTAGATAATGGGTTTAATGTTTTAGCCCATATTTCTGGCAAAATACGCCGTAACTATATCAAAATCTTACCAGGCGATCGCGTTAAGGTGGAACTAACTCCCTATGACTTGACCAAAGGGAGAATTACCTACCGTCTCAAAAATAGATAACCAAAAGACAAAATTTTCAAGATATCTCCTGTACATCAGGCAATTCTTGACATAATGTCTTAAGATAAGTATAATTATAAGCTTGCAGTGTTGCCCAAAAAGGGATGAAAGTTAGACCATCAGTAAAAAAAATGTGCGAAAAATGCCGTGTCATCCGTCGACGCGGTCGCGTTATGGTAATTTGTAACAACCCAAAACATAAACAGCGTCAGGGTTAGAATCAAATTTATCATAATATCCAGAATATTTTGTAAACCAAAGAACAATAGGAGAGTCAAAACGTGGCACGGATTTCCGGCGTCGACCTTCCCCGTGATAAGCGCGTAGAAATCGGGCTTACTTATGTCTTCGGGATTGGTCTTTCTCGCGCCCAAGATATCTTAAAAGCAACAGGAGTTAACCCTGATACTAGGGTTCGCGACTTGTCTGACGAAGATGTCGCAAAATTAAGAGCTTATGTAGAGGATAACTATCAAGTTGAAGGTGACCTGAGAAGATGGGAAGCCATGAACATCAAACGGTTAGCCGACATAGGCACCTATCGCGGTCGTCGTCATCGTCTAGGGTTACCAGTAAGAGGGCAAAGAACCCGGACTAATGGCCGTACTCGTCGAGGCAGAAAGCTTACTGTTGCTGGTAAGAAAAAACCACCAGGGAAGAAGTAAATCGTAAATTATTTAGTTCAATTGATATTAGTTAAATTAAAATGGCGCAACCAAAGAGAAGAACTGGGCCCAGAAAACAAAAAAAGAATATTCCTAACGGTATAGCTCATATCCAATCTACCTTCAATAATACCATTGTTACCATTTCTGATAGTCGAGGAGACGTGATATCTTGGTCTTCTGCAGGGGCAAGTGGGTTTAAAGGGGCTAAGAAAGGGACACCTTTTGCGGCTCAAACCGCTGCTGATAGTGCAGCCAGAAAAGCAATTGACCAAGGAATGCGCCAGCTAGAAGTCATGGTCAGTGGGCCTGGTGCTGGTCGGGAAAC
Source organism: Xenococcus sp. MO_188.B8 (assembly GCA_030065615.1). Lineage (GTDB taxonomy): Bacteria > Cyanobacteriota > Cyanobacteriia > Cyanobacteriales > Xenococcaceae > Xenococcus. Next base: position 58,678 of record JASJDR010000016.1, read on the forward strand.
TGCCATCAGAGCCTTGCAGGCAGCAGGATTAGAGATTACTTTAATTCGTGATGTGACACCGATTCCTCATAATGGATGCCGTCCCCCCAAGAGACGTAGGGTATAAAGGATATAACTTTAATGGCAATAGTTAAGATTAAGCAAAAAAAAGTGGTTTTCGCTGCCGAAAGTTACTGGAAAATTGCTTTTTTAAAGAACGGAGGTTAATCTGTGGCGCAATTTCAAATTGAGTGTGTAGATTCGAAAACGCAAAAGAATCAGCACCAGTATAGCAAATTTGTTCTGGAACCTCTAGAGAGAGGTCAGGGTACTACTTTAGGCAATGCTCTGCGAAGAGTTTTGTTATCCAATCTCGAAGGTACAGCTGTGACTGCGATTCGTATTGGGGGCGGGATGGCAAAGGATAGTAACAAGCAAGAACATAAATTTGGTTTTGCTACTCATGAATTTGCCACGATTGAGGGAGTTAGGGAAGATGTTTTAGAGATTATTCTCAATATGAAAGAGATTGTGCTCAAAAGCTACACCACGCAACCTCAAATCGGTCGGTTAACAGCCACCGGTCCAGGAACAGTCACAGCTCATCAATTCTCTTTGCCTTCAGAGGTCGAATCAGTTGACCCAAATCAATATGTGGCCACCTTAGCAGACGGAGCTTCTTTAGAAATGGAGTTTCGGATCGAAAAAGGTAAAGGTTATCGGACAGTGGAACGGGGGAGAGAGGAAGGCAGTTCACTTGATTTTTTACAAGTTGATGCCGTATTTATGCCTGTGACAAAGGTCAACTATAGTGTTGAAGATGCCAGAATAGACGGTTTCAACGTTAGGGAAAGGTTGATTTTAGAGATTTGGACTAATGGCAGTATTAAGCCAGAAGAAGCTTTATCTCAAGCAGCAAGTATAGTAGTAGAGCTCTTTAACCCCCTCAAGGATCTCACCTTAGAAGAAATTCAAGAAGATTATCAAGAAGATGAAGATCCCACCAGCCAAATTCCTATCGAGGAACTACAGCTTTCAGTACGGGCATATAACTGTCTAAAACGGGCTCAAATTAACTCGGTTGCTGACCTATTGGACTATACCCAAGAAGATCTTTTGGAAATTAAAAATTTTGGTCAAAAATCAGCTTACGAGGTGATCGACGCCTTACAGCAACGTTTGGGGATAACTTTACCCCAAGAAAAATCAGGTAAAAGTTAGGGCAAATAAATCAAGAATCATGCGTCATAGATGTAAAGTACCACAATTAGGGTTACCAGCCGATCAAAGAAAAGCTTTGTTACGTTCTTTGGCTACCCAAATTATTCGTCATGGTCAAATTACGACGACCAAAACTCGTGCTAAAGCAGTACGTAAAGAAGTAGAAAGAATGATCACTTTAGCTAAAGATGGTTCTTTAGCTGCCAGAAGAAGAGCTTTAGCTTATCTTTATGACAAAAAATTAGTTAGCGATCTCTTTAATGAGGTTAAAGAGCGTTATGGTGATCGCGAAGGCGGTTACACTCGCATTGTTAGAACCAAACGTCGTCGGGGAGATAACGCAGAAATGGCAATTATCGAGCTAGTCTAACCTAGATGTGAATGGATGATGACAGGCTCTAGAGCACCAGAAAAAACCTCATCACCCAGAGTTGCCCTAGTGATTCAATATCTAGGTACGAATTATCATGGTTGGCAGAGACAACCTCAAGCCCAGAGCATCCAAGCTACCATTGAAGACGCAATCGCCACTGTGGTGGGGTACAAAGTTACTATTTACGGTGCGGGAAGAACTGATGCGGGAGTTCATGCTGCAGCCCAAGTAGCCCATTTCGAGTATCAAGGACCAATTCCTGCCGAGAAATGGGCCAAAATTCTTAACTCCAGGCTACCAGATGATATCTTGATTCGCTCTTCTGCGGTCGTACCTAATAATTGGCATGCTTGTTTTTCTGCTCTCTGGCGACGTTATCGTTATACAATTTATACCGATAAGGTAGCGAATTTGTTTCTCAATCAAGTAACTTGGCATTATTATCATGCTCCCCTAGATGAACTATTAATTCAACAGGCACTAGAAACTTTATTGGGCCAACATGATCTGGCAGCTTTTATGAGAACCGGCTCAGACAGGAAACATTCCTGGGTCAATGTCCAGGATGTCAAATGCTATCGTCAAGATGCTCTCTTGCAGCTAGAAATTCAAGCAGACGGTTTCTTGTATGGCATGGTGCGATTATTGGTGGGGATGCTAATCGAAGTCGGAAGCTGTAAACGCTCTTTAGGTAACTTTACCCAAATTTGGCAAAATAAAAGACGGGAAGAAGTTAAATTTTCGGCTCCAGCCAAAGGACTTTGTCTGTTGAGAGTTGGATATCCCAAATTTCCCTTTCCCCAAAATTTATGGTTTGATACCCAACCCATGTATGTCTTAGCTCAATAATCATTAGTTCAAAAAATTGTTATAGCAGAAAATCTAAATTACCAACTTCTAAGAACATGACTAAAACAGCTTTACCAACCCCCCAAACCCTAGACCAAAAATGGTATGTAGTCGATGCAACCGAGCAACGTCTAGGTCGTTTAGCAACCGAAATCGCTATGATTTTGCGGGGTAAAAAGAAACCTACTTATACCCCCCACATGGACACTGGGGATTTTGTGGTGGTCGTTAATGCCGAAAAAGTAATTGTGACCGGCAGAAAACCCCAACAAAAACTCTACCGTCGTCATTCTGGAAGACCTGGTGGGATGAAACAGGAAACTTTTGCGCAGTTGCAAAACCGAATTCCTGAGCGCATTATCGAGAAAGCAGTTAAAGGCATGTTACCCAAAAATGCTTTGGGACGGAAACTGTTTACTAAACTAAAAGTTTATGCTGGAGCTGAACATCCTCATCAAGCACAACAACCAGAAACCCTAACTATTAATACTATTCCTGGAGGAGCTAACTAATGGACGGAACTGAGAATCAAGATCGCGTTGTGTATTGGGGAACTGGGCGTCGTAAATCTGCTATAGCTAGAGTACGCCTCGTTCCTGGAGAGGGCAAAGTAATCGTGAATAAGAAACCTGGGGAAGATTACTTTAATCGCATCCCAGGATATATTCAAAGACTAAAAGCGCCCCTAGAAACCTTGGGGTTTGAAAATGAATATGATATTTTAGTTAACGCTCATGGCGGAGGACTCAACGGTCAAGCCGATGCGGTTAAACTAGGAGTCGCTAGGGCTCTATGCCAGCAAGATCCCAATAATCGTCAGCCCTTAAAAACCGAAGGATACTTAACTCGCGATCCTCGATGTAAAGAGCGTAAAAAATACGGTTTACACAAGGCTCGTAAAGCGCCTCAATTCTCAAAACGTTAATTTTTTAATAAAATATATTTTAGGCAATCAAGGAAAAAATCATGCCCAAACCAGATATCCATCCTACTTGGTATCCTGAAGCTAAGGTCATCTGTAATGGTCAAGTTGTAATGACTGTTGGTTCTACTCAACCCGAAATTCATGTTGATGTTTGGTCAGGAAATCACCCTTTTTACACTGGAACTCAAAAAATTGTCGATACTGAAGGACGAGTTGATCGTTTCTTGCGTAAATATGGCATGCTTGACACCAGTAATGAGGATTCCAATAAGGAAAAATAGCTTTTCAATTAAATTTATCGACCCAGTAGTCAGTGTGATGGCTACTGGGTTCTTTGTATATTTACAGGTAATTGAATAATGGCTGAAACTTATTTATTAGAAAAACTTAAATCTGTAGAGCACACTTTTGAAGAATTAACTCGTCGCTTAGGAGATCCCGATATTGCGACTAATCCTGAAGAGTTACAAAAAGTTGCCAAAGCTCGTTCTTCTCTAGAAGAAACTGTTAATACCTATGTACAATGGAAACAAACCACAGAAGAATTGACAGAAGCTAAAGAAATTTTCAAAGAAGCTGCGGGCGATCCTGAAATGAAGGAAATGGCCGCAATGGAAATTGCCGAGTTAGAAGAAAAGATCCCTCAACTAGAAGAACGGCTTAAAATATTATTGCTACCTAGAGATCCTAATGATGATAAAAACATCATGTTGGAAATTAGAGCTGGTACTGGCGGTGATGAAGCTAGTATTTGGGCTGGGGATCTGGTGCGAATGTACTCGCGATACGCCGAAACCCAAAACTGGACGGTAAAACTGCTCAGTGAGTCGTTAGCAGATATGGGAGGCTTTAAAGAAGCAATTCTGGAAATTCAGGGAGAATCTGTTTACAGTAAACTAAAATTTGAAGCAGGAGTCCATCGGGTACAGAGAGTACCAGTAACCGAGGCAGGAGGAAGAGTTCATACTTCAACTGCTACAGTGGCCATTATGCCTGAGGTTGATGATGTAGAAATTCATATCGATCCTAACGATATTGAAATGAAAACTGCGCGTTCTGGGGGTGCAGGAGGACAGAATGTCAACAAGGTAGAAACTGCTGTCGATTTAATTCATAAACCCACAGGCATCCGCATTTTCTGTACCGAAGAGCGATCGCAATTGCAAAACCGAGAACGGGCTATGCAAATTTTACGGGCTAAACTCTATGAGATCAAACTAGCCGAACAACAAGAAGCAGTAACTTCGATGCGAAGATCCCAAGTTGGCACAGGAGCCCGTTCTGAAAAAATCCGCACCTACAATTATAAAGATAATCGGATTACCGATCATCGATTAGGAAAAAACTTTGCTCTAGCAAATTCTTTAGAGGGCGATATTGACAATATTATTGAATCTTGTATCTCTCAAGATCAACAAGAAAGATTAGCTGAGCTGGCAAATTCTCCTGACACTGCCGATATTCTGAACTAGTATGGGTCAAGGTTAATTTTTTTGGCAAACTACCAGCGATGAAAGTTATTGGCTTGATGAGTGGCACTTCTGTAGATGGAATAGATGCGGCTTTAGTGGAAATTACTGGAACCAAACTCGATCTAAAAGTGCAATTGCTGGCAGGCAAAACTGTTCCCTATCCTGTGGACTTAAGAGCTGAAATCCTGGAAGTTTGTGGTGGTAAAGCCTTATCTGTCGCGGAATTAGCCCAATTAGATGATGCAATCGCCACTCAGTTTGCGATCGCAGCTCAGCAGATTCAAGCAGGAGCACCCAAAGCTGAATTAATCGGTTCTCACGGTCAGACAGTTTATCATCAACCACCAACTATTGAGCCAATAGAAAAATTCCATCTCGGTTACAGTTTACAACTAGGAAGAGGAGCGGTTATTGCCCAGCTCACTGGAAGCCCTACTGTAAGTAATTTTCGAGCAGCTGATATTGCCGCAGGAGGACAAGGTGCTCCCTTAGTGTGCAAAGTAGATGCCTATTTACTATCTCATCCTGATAAATATAGAGCCGTCCAAAATCTGGGAGGGATTGGCAATGTCACCTTGATTCCGCCCCATAGTAGGTTAAACTGGGAGCGAGAAGTATTAGGTTGGGATACTGGCCCAGGAAATGTGCTCTTAGACTTAACCGTACAAAAATTGACTAATGGTCGTCAATCCTATGACCATAATGGTCAATGGGCTGCTCAAGGTACTCCTAATAAAAAATTAGTCGCCCATTGGCTAGAACATAAATTTTTTCAGCAAGCTCCTCCTAAATCCACAGGACGAGAATTGTTTGGGCGCGAATATCTCGCAAAATGCTGGCAAGATGCCCAACAAGAACAACTTACTACTACTGATTGGTTAGCAACCTTGAGCGAACTGACTGTAGCTTCGATTGTTCATAGCTATCAGAACTTTTGTCCCCAACTTCCCGAAGAAATTTTGCTCTGTGGAGGAGGCAGTAGAAATCTTTACTTGAGACAACGCTTGCAAGCTGAGTTAACATCGACAAAGATCTTAACCACCGATGAGGTAGGACTTGATGGAGATTACAAAGAAGCGATCGCGTTTGCGATACTTGCTTACTGGCGTTTTCAATGTTCAATTCCCGGTAATTTACCCCAAGTTACAGGAGCCAAACAACCCATGTTATTAGGAGAAATTCACCTCCCCTAATTTTAAAGTAACTGAGTTTTATTACTCATTACTCATTACTCATTACTCATTACTTATTTTTGTGACTCATAGCTTTTTACTACAATCAGGAAAATGGGACTTGCAGGGTCGTTACCTACAAAAAAATCAGTCACCTTTGATGGTTCAGGGCTTTATGGATATTACTTGGAAAGAAGACAACTGGTTTAAAATTGTGAGCGAACTATTATTTGAGAATCAACCTCAAACAAAGATAATATCTAAATCTAGAGGTCATTTAGATACAGAGATAAAATCTTATACTTATGTTCTACAACATAGTCTTTTGGGCAATATAGAAGGAGAAGGTTGGATTGGTTCTCAATCCATCGTTCAATATTACTGGATTGTTGCTGGAAATCAGCATCGTAAAGGTTTGGACACTTTTTCTCGTCTAAGTGAAGATACTTATGCTCTAACTAGCGTCGTTTTGGAACGTCACAACCTCAATAGTACTATGGAAGCTACCTTAAAGCATCTAATTTAATATTCCAGATATGAGTATGAATAGAGATCCTAGTTATGGTCGTTTACTCGCCAATCGCTATCAACTTGCTGAGTTAGTCGGTGAGGGAGCAATGGGGAGAGTTTATCGTGCCAAGGACACGGTGTTGGGAGGGGTAGTAGTTGCAGTTAAATTTTTATCCCAGACCTTGCTTAACCAAAGTATGCGCGATCGCTTTGAAAAAGAAGCTACAATTTCTGCATTACTTGGAGAAAAAAGCAATCACGTTGTCAGGGTTAAAGACTATGGTGTAGACGAAAATAATATTCCTTTCTACGTTATGGAATACCTTTCTGGGGAAAGTCTCAGTGATATTATTCGTTATCAGCCTCTGACCTTACCTCGGTTTTTAACCCTAACTCGCCATATCTGTTTAGGTCTAGAATCAGCGCATCAAGGAATTTCTTTTAGTGGAGAACTTTGTCAGATCATCCATCGAGATATTAAACCGAGTAATATTATTGTAGTTCAAGATCCCACGGTTGGAGAATTAGCGAAAATTCTCGATTTTGGAATTGCCAAACTCATCTTATCCAGTGCCTCTCAAACCCAATCTTTTATGGGAACTTTAGCCTATTGTTCTCCTGAACAAATGAAAGGACAGCAATTAGATAATCGTTCCGATATCTATAGTTTGGGAATCATGATGTATGAGATGCTAACTACAGATATGCCAGTGATGCCGCAAAACTCTTCTTTTGGTGGTTGGTATCAAGCTCACAATGAATTCAAGCCAGAACCCTTTAAACCAAATGTGGCGCTACCCATCGAGTTGCAAAACTTAGTCATGGCTTGTCTGGCAAAAGCAAGAGAGGATCGACCACAAAATGTTAGAGAAGTCCTCCAACAGTTAGAGAAATTAAAGCAAATACCCAAAGCTTCGGCTCCCACAAAACCTTCTCAAGTTAAAAGTAATCCACCACCTGTTAAACAATCATCCGTAAACCAAGAGCCAACTGTTAAAGCTGTATCTTCATTAACAGAAATTTGTTTACAAACTGCTTGGCCAAAAGATAAACCAATCAAAAAAATTGTTTTTTCTCAAATACTTAAATCTCCTTTAGGAGAAATTCCTGTGCTTTCCGTAATGCTTGACAAAAAGGATATTCTAAATCGCATGTCTAGCATTCGCTACAATCAATTTCTATTTTTAAATTATCCCCATCCCATGTTGTTGTGGATTACACTGCTATACACTAAAAAATATGGCCCTCGTTGGCTTCCTTGTTATCTCGATTTAAAATCCCGTAAAGGACAGCAATTAAGTCGGGCTCTAGCTAATCTGGGATCTTATCGGATTCTCTTTTTTGCGCTTGATTACCCTGAGCGCTGTCAGCATGTCAGTACCTCTAATATTGATCCCCAAAATGCTCAGATGCTCAAAAAATGGTCAGATATTGGGCAATCAAGCAAATCTCCAGGAAATCCCCAAGCTTCTAAAGAAATTCTCAAACAAGAATTGGAAAAACTTAAGCCAAAGATTTTATTAAAACTTGAAGCAGTGGAAACTAACTACTCGGGAGATTTTCCTGGATAATTTTCCTGAATTTTCATCACAATAGATCTATGCAGGCTAAACCAACCATCTCCCAATTTCTCAGTTTTTCTCTGACTGCTAATCTTCAAGCTATGTTGCCAACAGAGGATTTAGGAGAAATTATTAAGATTGATCCTAGTCAAATAGTTCCTATTTTCGATCTTTTACCCGCTATTATGGGAGTTTATAACCATCGAGGAGATGTGCTTTGGGTTGTCGATCTAGCTTTATTACTCGAATTAGAACCTTTATATAAACAAAACTACCATAATTCCTACAACGTATTATTAATCAAAAAACAAAATAAAATTTTGGGATTAGCAGTATGTCAAGTTGGACATTTAGTGTTGTGTAAAAAAGGACAAATTCGCCACAGTTCAAAGAAAGAACTAACCTCAAAACTATCTCTATGCCTGGTAGGAGAAAAAAGAAATACTCAGGGAAATACTATTCTAGCTTTAGATGGTGATCAAATTGTTCAATTATTAACTGAAGCCTAGAAGTGTTCTGGATGTATTTCAGATAAAATAATCTTAAGATAATTTGATCAACGACGAAGAGGTATTCTTTCAGATGACTATTTGGATAAACGAGCAGATAGATCCTTGTGGAATTGTTTATTCTTGTATTGCTTGTTGTGATCAAGAGGCAGCACAAGATTGTCATCGTCATTGGCAGAATAATCTTACGGTACAACAGAAACAAGAAGGCTGGACTGCTAAATTACGAATTGTCAACTCTTGGGATGAAGTTCCAGTTAATGCTTTAAAACTTAGCTTTTAGAAGATCGAGCCAATAGGCTTTTAAAGTAAATATCTTAATAAAAGAACAAAAGAACAACTGATTTCCCGCAAAATAACTCTAAATAATAGTAGAAATAACATGACTCATCTCACAATATTCAGCCTAACCTAAATAAAAAATTAAAAATCATTGTGTAAACTATAGTTTGAGATTTTTATAGGATATTATTTCGGATAATCTATACTAAAAATGTTCGTTTGAAGGTTTTTTCGGGAACTTTAGTTATAACAAGCTAAGGGAGACTTCCTCTCGTTCTCTTTAATCTATTAAAAGCGAATTTAATCTTAACGTATATTTAAACTTAATCTACTTAGAAGAGAATCATTCGTCAAACTACGCTCCCAAAGCAGAATCCCATAACCCCGATGATGAATCAGTGATAGAAGTGCAAGCAGTAGATTTAGGGATCAAAGTCCCCAAAATGAACCAACCAAGAAATCGGCTATTTTGTCGTTTAGATGGTATTACGCCAACCGCTAAAACTCAACAAAGACTCATGGCTTTAAGTCAACTGGGTTTGCTGAAATCGGAGGCTGTGCCTGTTTTTGAAGAAGCTACTCAAACAGCTTCCAATTTTACAGAAGCACCCATATGCATTCTTGGTTTAGCCGTAGAACAAGAACTATGGTTTAAATCCGCATTTGGTTTATCAACTATTGGCTTGATGAATCAATTAGCTTCCTATAGAAAAATTAGCCTAGAAGAGTCTTTTAGTACCTATGTCATAGACAGTGAACAACCACTAGTGATCGAAAATACTATTAGTGATCCTGTTTTTGCCAGAAGCAATCTCACGCAACATTATGGAGTTAGAGCCTATCTTGGAGTACCTTTGATTAGCGCTGAAGGTCTATGTATCGGTACCCTAGAGGTAATGGATGTAGAATCACGGCAGTTTAGTTCCAAGGATATAGATTTCCTAGCTTTAACAGCTCGCTGGTGTTTGAGGGAATTTGAAAGGGATTATGCTCTTAAATCTCAGCCGCAGCAAAATAATCCAGAATTTCAAAATAATGTAACGTTAACTCTTGTCCAGCAGCCAGAGTGGGAAACTAATGGGAGTACTACCAAGGCAATCTCTAATACTTCTAGTAATTCATCTAATAATGTTGATTCTACCAACCTAATTAAAGTTAAATTATTGGCTCAACTTACCCAAGAATTAAGAACGCCGTTAACTTCTGTAATCGGGATGGCTAGCGTATTGAGAAGAGAAGTTTATGGTCCTTTGACTACCAAACAAAGAGAATACCTAGAAATTATTCATAATAGTGGTCAAAATTTAATTTCTCTGGTAGATGAAGTTGTTAATTTAGGACTATTGACCAATCAAGACGCAGAGTTAAATATATTATCTGTCGATATAGAAATGCTCTGTCAACAAGTTACTAATGGTTTGGTGGATATTGCTAAACAGCACCAACAAAGTATTCGCCTGTCTGTAGAACCAGGAAACCGTATTTGGTCTCTGGATAAAGAAAAAGTTAAACAGGCTCTATATTATCTAATAATTAGTGTTTTAGAAATGTCAGAGTCTGGTGGGGAAGTCAGAATCCATGTTTCTAGGCGGAATCGAGCTTTAAATATAGCAGTTTGGCTATCCCATCCTTGGTTAGGAGATGGTTTACCTCAAGTAGAATTTTATTCTCAATCAGTGACCAAGGCTTTAGCTATTGCAGAGGCTCAAGATGAAGGTATTATCAGTTCTGGGATGAGTGATGTTTTATTGGGAAATAGAGTTTTAACCGCATCAGCTTTAATGGCAGTGATTAATAGTGATAAAAGTCAAGAAATTAAAAATTCGGATAAAATTTCCCGTGATATTCTGGGCTTGCTATTCTGTTGCCATTTAACTGAACTTCATCAAGGCAAAGTAATTGTTCAGGGGGCTCCTGAATCTGGATACCGTTACATTTTGCAATTGCCTAAACTTACTTCGGAATAATATAAAAAAATACTTAGTTAAACTATATAGCTATCTATATTATTCCCGCCACTGTTCCTAAATGGTTAAAATTTTTGATTTCTCTTACTGTTAACACAAATGCTCAACAATTTATCTAGTTTTGATTAGTCAAAATTGCCTTGCTTTTCTGAGCATCATTCTGGAGCATTTCTACATTCCATTTGGCTCAGATAGGAATCGTCAAACTAATAGTTGTTCCATCCACAGCATTAGATTGAATCGATAAAGCGCCTTGATGCGCATTGACAATTTGCTTAACGATCGCTAAACCTAATCCCGTTCCTCCTGATTTATTAGAAACAAAAGGTTCACTCAGTTTAGGTAAGAGCTTTTCTGGTATTGGAGTCCCCCAATTATGAGTACTAAAACAAATATATTTAGGGTTTTGCTCTCTGGTTAAACTACAGGTAACTACTTCTCCTGGTGCGATCGCTTCGCAAGCATTTTGAACCAGATTAATAACAACCTGCTTAAGCTTATTTCTATCAGCTCTAACTATTACCTGCTCTGGCAGAGGCAGCCATCGAATCTCTTTTCCTGAAGCTATGGGTAATTTTTGTAAATCAGATAGGACTTCAGCTAGGAAAGAATTTACTTCTAGTGGTTCTAATTCAAGTCTTTGAGGTTTTGCATAGAGGAGGATCTCTTTTAAAAGTTCTAAAAGACGATCGCCTTCTTCTTGTGCTAGGGACAATCTCATGAGATCTCGCTCTTTAAGTTGCAGTTTTTTGAGTGCATTTAGACCCATCATCATAGTAGTTACGGGATTGCGAATCTCATGGACAATCATGGAGGCAAATTGCCCAATCGCCGCCAGTTTTTCTTTTTCAATTAATTGTGCTTGGGTAGCTTTTAATTGCTCGGTACGCAGAGCTACTTCAGTTTCTAAAGCCTGATTAAAATCTTGTTGTTGCTGATAGAGATTATAGTTATCAATGGCAACCGCTGCTCTTTCAGCAAATAACCTAACGGTTCTCAGTTCTTCTTCACTAAAAGAACGGGTTTGAACACAAAAAGAACATATCGTCCCGAAGGTCTTTCCTTCTGGTGTTTGTAAAGGTACTCCTAAATAGGAACGATAGCCTGCAGGAGGTTTACCATATTGAGTTTGAATTTGCGTATCTTCAACTCGTAAAGTTTTCCCTGTACGAAAGACGGTGTTAGTTAAAGTACCGTGTAATGAATAGATATGTTCTCCTGCTTCTAAATCCAGACTGCTGGCCATTATTTTTTCTTGATCCGCCCAACAAAAAGTCACTACAGACCAATCTAAATTCAGCAATTGACTGACTCCGCAGGCAATATCTTTGAGATAGCTATCTAGTGCAGAAGAACGATAGCTCAAAGCCGATAACAGTTCCAGAATTCGTTGAGCTTGTTGCCATTGAAACTGGTCTTGATTGAAGAAAAGTGGCTGAACCATTGAATTAAATATAAATTATTGAGTAAAACTTACCTTAATAAATGCTTTTCTACAGGGATCAAAGATACTTTTGTATTACGTATCTTTTATGATAATAAAATATGCGAATCGTTGCGATGTATTTCAATATAAATAACTATATAAAGCTCTATTCGTTACTCAAATATCTTACATTGTTAGAAGTATTACCTCAGGAGGAGGTTGACAACTAGACATAAAAAGCGATCGCCTGTACCAAGTAGAGCGATCGCTTTTTATCGTTTTTATTGGTTGCAATCTCTTTATTTAACAAGAATGTCTCCTGTCATTCCTGATTCTTTATGTCCTGCAATCGAGCAATAGAATTGGTAGGTTCCTGATTTCATAGGAGTCAGAACCCATTCAGCTTCACCCCCGGGTTTTAATTCTAATTCGTGAATTGCTCCTTTAACTTCTACTTTTCCTACTTGCACTTTCTTTGTCCAACTGGCATCGGCAAAATCTTTGGCCGTAAAATAATGTTTACTTGGACTGGGATTATCTAATAGCAATGTATAGCTTTGCCCCGTGGTGAATTCTAGGTGTTCGGGAACAAATTTAAGTTCTCCAGCAGGATTGCCTAAGCTAATGTTTATGATGTTGGGCGCTTCACTAGCGATCGCCGTAGGAATTTGTCCTCCAAAATAAACCATCAATAGCGCAAATAAAGTAATTAGACATGTTTTTCCCAACCTTCCCAGGATCAGTAAAATATCTCTTTGCTTAAATATTAAATTCATTACATTTAGTTTCTCAGTACATACTATGAATTGTAAGTGATTAAGTTCTTAGCGAGATCTTCGGTAGGCGCTTCGCGATTGCATTTAATCCTGACAAAACAAAAAACCTCGGCATATAGATACCAAGGTCGAATAGGACAAATCAATGATGAGTTGGAAAGTTTTTGTTTAGCTAGGTCGTCTCAAACAATTGGCAAACTAAAAAGGAACTTAAAACTAATGATTTATAAGTAGTAAATAGGGTGTAGTTACCCAAGATATGCATTACGCGCTCAAGGTTTCTTCCTCTTTTGTCGCTTTATTTAATTCTCTCAATTACGCGCTTGGCTGAAGTTGATTCCACAATTCTTTCCGATTGCTGTCTCACAAACCAAGCAAAAACAGCACTCGTAGCAAACATAATTAAGGCGTATATCGCTGCGGGAATTGCCATGGTGGGTATATTGAGTAATGTCGGTGCACTCGCAACGGCAATCGCCAACGTACCATTTTGGATACCGACTTCAACGGTAATTGATTTGCTACTGGGCTTGTCTAGCTTAGAATAAGTAGCGATCGCATACCCGAAAACCATAGTTAAAATATTCAGCGTCAGAGTCACCCCACCAACTTGCAAGAACCAGCTCGGTACATTAGCCCTTTCTTTTAGCAGCAAACCAGCAATAATTAATCCCAAGAAGAACAACGAAAGCCATTTGACTCCTTTCTCAACTTTACTTGCCAACTTTGGAGTATAACGGTGTAGCAACATACCGATGGTGATGGGAATAAGAGTGATCACAGCAATCTGAATAACAGTTTTCAAAAAAGGCAACTGTAATGCAACCCCCTCGCCCATAAAGTTCTGCATAGATAGATTGACCACCAGTGGGATCGTAAACACAGTAATAATACTACTGATAGCGGTGAGGGTAATGGATAGAGCAACGTTCCCCTTAACAAGATAGGTCACCATATTGGAAGTCGAACCACCGGGACAAGCAGCTAAGATCATTACCCCTACAGCCAATTCAGGGGAGAGGGGAAAAATCGTAGCTAACCCCAAGCCGACAACTGGTAACATAATTAGTTGGGCTATTAGACCTAAAATGACAGCTTTTGGTTCGACTAAAACCCGTTTAAAGTCATCCAATGTAAGACCAAGACCCATGCCTAGCATGATGATAAATAACGCTAAGGGAAGAAAAACAGCAGTTAAAAAATTTGATTCCATAACTTCATGGGCAGTAAAAATTCAGGCCATTTTATCTACGTGAGCGGGAAGACTCCCGTTTATAAAATTACAGCTTTAGCTGTGATTTTTAAAGGGAGATGAGAGCGAACTTACGACTAAGCAGTTTTAATTTTGTGCGCTCCGTAGTAGTATAATTTCATGATTGTTCTGGAATATAAAATTAAAGCAAAACAATATCAACTGCAAGCAATTGATGAAGCGATTCGTACCAGTCAATTTGTCAGGAATAAAGCTCTAAGGTATTGGATGGACAACAAAGAGGTCAATAAATACGACCTCAATAAATACTGTCGCGTCCTCGCCAAGGAGTTCGCTTTTGCCAATAATTTAAATTCTACTGCAAGACAGTCATCTGCTGAACGAGCTTGGTCAAGTATCGCTAGATTTTTTGATAACTGCAAGAAAAAAATACCAGGCAAAAAGGGTTTTCCTAAATTCAAGAAATATTCTCGTTCGGTTGAATACAAGCGATCTGGATGGAAATTAGACGAGGCAACCAAGAAGCATATTACCTTTACCGATAAAAACAATATTGGACGAGTTAAGCTCGTTGGTTCGAGGAATATCTATTTCTATCAGCCAGAACAAATTAAACGGGTAAGACTTGTTCGCCGTGCCGATGGCTATTACTGTCAATTCTGTATATCTATCGAGGTTAAAGAAGATATGCAGCCGACAGGGAAAGCTATCGGGTTAGATATGGGTTTAAAGTATTTCTACGCCGATTCATTTGGGCATACAGAAGAAAATCCCAGATTCTACCGCAAGAGCGAACAAAAGCTCAATCGCTTAGGGAGGGGACTATCTCGTAAATACCAAAATCCCCATAAACGGGTAAAAGGTAAGCAGATGTCCCAAAACCCCAAGCAAAGACAATCTAACAATTACCATAAAGCTAGAATAGCTAAGAGAGCGTGTTTGAAAAATCATAGAATGAGTCAAGAAACTTAGAACTAGGGAAAAATACTCTTCTATAATGCGCCGAAGTTACGATACCGATCTAATTGACGAACAATGGACAAAGATTTCTAGCTTATA
>JASJDR010000108.1 GCA_030065615.1 Xenococcus sp. MO_188.B8
TGGCAGCATCTTTCAACGTTGATTTGATTTTTTCTGTTAGCATTGAGAGTCAACGAGCACATTATACAGATATCTTCTGCTTATCAGCAGATTCTTTAAATTAGATTACTCGGTAATTTATTTACGCGCAAGTCCCTAAACCTGTAAGAAAGCAGCAGTCACCGAGGGCCTTGCCACTTCAATAATCTCAACTGGCTCTGCTTGTTGTTGCTTGTATTTAGCCCGGCGAGACGCATTGATTGACTCGCGCTTACGATAGTAACTGCGTTTTGGCTGACAGCGGGAACTATTCCAGCAGGACTGTTTCCTAGCAAATTCAATCGTCTTAAAAGCACAACTGCGACATTTTTTATTCACTGGTGCGGGCACGATCTCACCTCCAGCGAATCCGAACCGTAAAAATCCTCACCCTTCTGTTCGAGTTGGAAGTTCCCCAACAGTAAGGTATAGATAATTGCTCCAGGGCTCAGAGCTAGAGCCCCAATCAATTCCGCCAGGGTACTGCTATTGCCATGAAGCTTTAAATAACTCTCGATCTGCTCGCTCCATCCCGGAACATCCTCGGCATGAGACTCATCGATAATCGCTTCTAACTTGGCTGAGGGGATTTTGACAGGTTTAGTAGAAGGTCTATATTCCCGTTCTCCATTCGGTAAAGCATCTAAATAGATATCCGCATCAAAACCAACCGATTGCTGAAGATAACAATCAAAAAAGTCAGCTTCAATCCCCAACTCAGAACCATTTCTCCTTCTCGACCAATCCAGCCACCATTGTTCCGCATGTTCTCCCCACAAGTGAGATAATCGCTCCAGATAGTAGCCAACTTGGGGTAGTTGTTCTTTGGTTACGAGATTAAAACTGAGGTCGAATAATTCTAGACCCCTTTCTAGATCTAGATCCAGTGCCTCAACTTCAGTAGTTTCTTCCAGCCATCTCTCTAAATTTTTCATGGCGGTAAATTTAGCCAACATTTTAAGCTCAAATTATACCATCTTCTTTTTCGTTTAAGTTTCGTTTAAGCCAGATAATGGTAATTATCTTTGATCCTAATGGTAGGAAATATGTACTATGCCATGTTAAACTTAGCTCTAGGAGCCAAAAGATGAATCAAGAGCGAGATAACCTGATCGAGCAAATGGAAGAATGGGCGCGGGAAGTAGAGCGCTTTCTGACCCACATGCATCAAGTTGCCAGTGCCCAGCGTCTGATGCCATCCTTTACCCTCGAACCATGGCGACCGGCGATCAATATCTACGAAACAGATGAAGCAGTTGTGGTTCTCGTAGAGCTGGCTGGGATCGATCCTGAGAAGACAATCGTTCAACTTGAACCCAGCCAGCTGGCAATTCAGGGTCAGCGCTCGGGAATCATCCCGAAAACAGTTACAAAAGTGCATCAACTGGAAATCCGGTCCGATCCCTTTTTCTTTGAGGTTGCCCTTCCGAGACCGAGCGACCCCAGGCAAGCACGGGCTAGCTATCGTGACGGATTGCTGGAGATCTGGCTCCCCAAACAGGGAAACACGCCTCTCCCGCCCCTTACCGTTTGTATCAATCTCCAAGGAGAGCCGCTGTCATGAATAGTAGTGAAACTTCTAAGGTCGTCCCACAGGAGCCGGACATCCCCTCAATTTTACCTTTACTCCCGATCCAAGAAGCCGTTATTTACCCCTTTATGCGACTGTCTTCTCTGATCGTGGGAGGCGAGCTCTGGGTAAAAATGCTCGATAATACTTTGTTGACTCAGAAAGTCATTGCTCTATTTTGGTATCAGGGAGCAGAAACTGAAGAATTAGATCTGCTAGCCTTGGGCCAAACAGGAACTGCTGTTCAAGTGCTGGGCTTACTAAGACTTCCCGGTGACAGCTTACAATTACACGTGCAGGGGCTAGCTCGCATACAGCTAGAACAGGTAACTCAGACTGAACCCTATCCCCTAGCTAAAATTCAAGTATGCGATCGCCAAGTAGCATCGAGCGTCGAAATAGAAGGCTTGGCTAGATCTGCCCTAGGACTTTTTCAAGAGGTAGTCGATCTAGCTCCTTATTTATCTGAGGAACTAGTCTCAGCCGCTACCACAATTCAAGACCCAGGAACTCTTGCTGATTGCATTGCCGCCACAATCGGACTGAAACTAGAGGAGCAGCAGCAAATTCTCGACAGTTTGGAGGTAAAAGAACGGTTACGACAAGTAGTCTCGATCTTAAATCGAGAAAAAGAGATTTTGACAGTCGGACAGGGTGATTTTATCACGAACGTAAGTTTAAGTTAGAAAAAATTCTGGCTATGGCAAAATCCCTTGATATTACTGTTATCGGTTGTGGTCGTCTCGGTTCAATATTAGCAACTCATTTGAGTCAACAGGGTCATAAAGTAGTTATTATTGACCGGGAGCCGTCGGCATTCGATTGCCTTGCCGAAGAATTTAGTGGTTTTCTCGTTACTGGAGATGCAGCCGAAATGAACGTCTTAAAAGCAGCAAAGTTAAATAAGTCTCAAGTTATGATTGCTGTAACCGGTAAAGATAATCTGAATATTATGATCTCTCAGTTGGCTAAGACTTTTTTTCAAGTGCCAATTGTTTTGACTCGTATTCTAGACCCCGCACGGGAGGAAATCTATCAAAATTTGGGGTTAACTATTATTAGTACCACCAAAATTTCAGCAGCAGCATTTTTACAAACTCTCCAACAACAATTAGAGGAGAATTTTTCATGAGACTTATTTTAATTGGCGATGGTAAGTTAGCTTATTTTTTAGGCAAAAAGTTTGTCGAAGAAAAACATCGAGTAACAATTATCGATGCCTATCCTAACGAAGCAGCAGAGTTTTCCCATCAAATCAAAGCGACAGTGATTGTCGGAGATGGTACTCATCCCACTATTCTTAGGGAAGCAGAAACAGAAAAAGCTGATATTCTTTTGGCTTTGACTGCTCACGACGAAGATAATTTAGTAGCTTGTCAAATTGCTAAACAGCATTACAGCGTACCTCGTACTGTCGCTTTGGTAAATGACCCCGCACATCAGCAATTTTTCGAGAAAATGGGGATTACCGTCGCTTTTTCGGCGACTCAGATTTTGGCTAACTTAATTGAAAAACGAACTGATTTTGCAGATATTGCCAATTTTTTGGCGGTCGATGAGGGACAGATTGGAATTACCGAAATTATTCTTGATGAAGATAGTCCTGCTGTGGGTGAAACCCTACAGAATTTAGATTTACCAAAAGGAGCTTTAATCGGCTGTATCATTCGCCAAGATAAAGCTTTTGTGCCTCGTGGTTGGAGTAATTTAGAAGTAGGAGATCGTTTGATTTTAATTAGTCAACCAGAACATTACGAACAATTTCTCAAAGTATTAACGGAAAAACTGGAGTAAACAGTGCAACAGCGCAATTGGTTGGGGCAAAAATATCGGACTATTTTTGGTTACACGGGGCTCATGATTGCGATCGCAGGAACGACAATTCTCTGTCCTTTAATTGCTTTGATTGCTTATCCTGAAGAAACTCAGCTTGCTTGGGGCTTTTTAATTCCAGGTCTTTTTTTAGTAATAATTGGTTTATTACTTTGGTGTCAACTCAAACATCTGTCAACTAATTTAACTTTACAGGATGGATGTATTATTGTTATTCTGTCCTGGATAATCGCGATCGCTTTTGGGTCAATTCCTTTCCTAACCGTGGGCGGTTTAAACTTTACCCAAGCAGTATTTGAATCTACCAGCGGTTGGACAACAACTGGCCTATCAGTTATCGATCTGGGCCAAACATCCCAGCTCATCTTGCTATACCGCAGTACGATTCAATTAGTAGGTGGTGCCGGATTTGCGATTCTGGCTCTGGGTGCCATTATCGCTCCTGCTGGTCTGGGTATCGCAACGGCTGAAGGTCGCAGCGAGCAGTTAGTCGCCAATGTTCGACGCTCTGCCAAGTTAGTATTAAATATTTATACAGCTTATATAGCAGCAGGTATTGTCGCTTTAAGACTAGCAAAAATGAACTGGTTTGATGCCGTTAATCATGCTTTTACTACTCTATCAACGGGAGGCTTTTCGACTCATGCAGCATCTGTGGGTTATTGGGATAGTCCCGCGATCGAAGCTGTAACTATTATTTTGATGTTGTTAGGAACTTTGAATTTCTTAACTAGCTATTTGTTACTGACAGGTAAGTTTTCCGCCGTCATCCGTAATAGTGAAGTCAAATTACAAGCTTTGGTGATACCTCTAAGCATAACTATTCTTTTGTTAGGGGTAACTAGCAAACTCGATCTCACTTTAAACAAAGCCTTAAGGGTAGCTTTTTTTGAAAGCATTACCGCTCTTTCTACATCTGGCTTTTCTATCGTTAGTTATACAAATTGGAACAGTATAGGATGGTTGGTGCTAATAGTCTTGATGCTGATTGGTGGCGGTACGGGGGCAACCGCAGGAGGAATCAAACAATTTCGCATCTATGCTCTCTATCGCGGTGTAGTTTGGGAAGTCCGACGACAATTATTGCCTAAAAATGTCATAACTGAACCCGATGTCTGGCAGGGAGAATCTCAACATTTTCTCAGCGATCTCCAATTACGTCGGATTAGTATGTTTGTTTTTTTGTATTTGGGAATTTATCTTGCGGGTAGCGGAATTATTGCGGCTTATGGTTACTCTTTAGCGGAAAGTTTCTTCGAATATGCCAGTGCTTTGAGTACGGTAGGGTTGTCAGTAGGGGTGACTGCTCCAGATGCCCCGATAGGTTTACTTTGGACAGAAATTACGGGGATGTTCTTAGGCAGACTCGAATTTTTCCCCATTATTGTGGGATTTTTGCGGCTTTATCAGGATATATGGGGTTAACTTTTAAATACGAAACATTAAATACTAAACAGTATACTGATTCAATATGACTACTCCCATTTTTTTTGGCGACAGAACCTTCTTCCGTGGTGCTATGGCAGAGAAATTGTCTCCGCATCTGATGCGGTTTGAGTTTGGCTCTATGGATTTTTCAAATATTGCTGGGAAAATTATATTTTTAAGCGCATAAAATAAAGTGTAAATTTCCCAAGAGTTAATTTAGTATTTAATCTTTTAATCCTCAAGTTAAAAAAGCGCTCTTAAGAAGCTAAACAAAGCTAGTCACAAGTTCCTCAACTTATTTTTGTACAATTTAGATGGGGTCAAGAAAGGCTATTTAAGTAGTCGGGCATTGTTCGGTTGTCCGCAGTCAACTAAGAACGAGACACAGAAATGAGTGCTACCAAACTCAACCAGAAAAAGAATCAATCTAAATTATCGACCGATATGGTGCATGCTTATCTGCACGAGATCGGTCAAGTACCCCTGCTGAACCATTACCAAGAAATTGTTTATGGTAAGCAGGTCCAACGCATGATGTCCCTGTTAAGCGAGAAAGCAAAACTAGAGCAAGAGTGCGGACGCTCTATCAGCCAGTTAGAATGGGCTAATGCCGTTGGTTTGAGTAAAGGCTCACTCAACCAGGTTCTACGACAAGGACAGCAAGCTAAGAGCAAAATGATTGAAGCAAATTTGCGGCTGGTTGTAGTGATCGCCAAAAAATATCTCAAGCGGAATCTGGAATTTCTCGATCTGATTCAAGAAGGGAGCCTCGGCTTAGAGAGAGGAGTCGAAAAGTTCGACCCCACCAAAGGATATCGCTTTTCTACCTATGCCTATTGGTGGATTCGCCAAGCTATTACCAGAGCGATCGCCAACCAAGCGCGGACGATTCGCCTACCCATTCATATCACCGAAAAGCTCAATAAAATCAAGAAAACCCAGCGAGAACTGACTCAGAAGTTAGGTCGCTCGGCAACTACAAGTGAAATTGCTGAGGAGTTGGGCATGGAATCAGCTAAGGTTTGCGAGTATCTTAAGGCAGCTCGACATACCCTGTCCCTGGACGTGCGGATCGGTGAAGATCGAGATACGGAGTTATCCGAGATGATCGAGGACGATGAGGCTTCCCCGGAAGATTTCACAACCCAGGAGTTAATGCGGCAGGATGTGGGAGAGATGTTGGAGAAACTCAAACCCCAAGAACGGGAAGTTATTTCCCTGCACT
Source organism: Xenococcus sp. MO_188.B8 (assembly GCA_030065615.1). GTDB lineage: Bacteria > Cyanobacteriota > Cyanobacteriia > Cyanobacteriales > Xenococcaceae > Xenococcus. The sequence continues at coordinate 6,075 of JASJDR010000108.1, forward strand.
TTGGTTTAGAAGAAGGCAAGGAATTGTCTTTATCTAAGATCGCTAAAAAGTTAAATCTCAGTCGCGAGCGAGTTCGTCAATTAGAACAGCGAGCCTTGGCTCATCTTCGCCAAAAACATCCTTTAGCTCTGCGGGACTATCTCGCTAGCTAGATCGGAGTTAATTGATTTGGAGGAAAAAGCAGAATTAGGCAATTTATGACCGACGAACTCAAAAAATTCTTGAAGATTTTACCGAGAGAGATCGGAAGGGTCTTAGAGCAGCACCCGCAAAGGGATGACTTAATTGAAGTGGTCATGGATCTGGGTCGTCCCCCAGAGGCTCACTTCCTGGGGCAAAGCGAGTACCTTACCGAAACTCCCGTTACCCGCAGACAGCTAAACTATTCCATTCACCGAGGTCGATAACCCACTTTTATATCGCGAGGATAAATAGGTTTAATCACTTCTGCCTCCTACCTCCTGCCTCACCACAACTTTTAAGTGGTGTATCTAAACAGGATTCGGTATTACTTCACAAATTCCTCAAGGTTTTCCCTTAATCTGAGGATGACGATTTTAAGCTCATTTCTCTATTGATGCTTGTACTTGATACATTATCTTTAGCACTTCACAGACAAGTTTTGAAACCACTAACAAGCCAAGAGAAACAGCAATTCTTCGTCAGAAAAAAACTTAATCGAGGAACAATCGAATCATGAAACAGATCCAACTTCTCTGAAGATTTAAATACTGCGGAAATTAAAGTCTTTACGGGTTCAGACTGGATCTGGATTAGGGTGAGATTAATTGGTCATAGACAAAGACATCTGAAGTTATATTATCAACGTAAATCCCCATATTTAATAGTAAAAGAGAAGCAGTGCCATTTATCAGTTCCATTTAAATTTAAAACCCCCAAGCTAGCCGAAAATCATTCTGTATTGTCGGTAGATTTGGGAATCAATACCACGGCTACTGTTTCAGTAATCAATCTAGACGGTACTGTAAGCCATCGGGAATTCATTCACCCAGGCAGAGACATAGACCGCCGAGATCAGAGACTGAAACGCATTAGTAGAAAAGCGGTGCGAACCTGCGGAGGTTTCCTCCGCAAAGGAACGCGCACCAAGAGAGCTAGTCTCACCGGCAAGCTCTCTAAAGGGTTTTGTCGTAGTTTGTATCGCAAAGCGGGAAATATTAATCGCGAGATTGCACAGAAAGTATCTAGTCGCCTAGTCAAGAGAGCGAAACAATCTGGTGTCAAATACATAGTATTTGAGTATCTCAAAGGTTGGCGACCTCAAGGGGGCAAAAGAAAATCTACCCTGAAGCAACGCTTTCATGGTTGGTTACATCGTCGGATAGCGGATTTAACTGAAATGAAATGGTTAGAACTGGGAGGAAAAGTAATCTATGTCCATCCTCGCGGTACCAGTAGTTATGCTTTTGATGGCAGTGGAAAACTCAAAAGAGATCACAATAACTACCAACTAGCTCGATTTGCCAATGGCAAACAGTATAACTGTGACCTCTCGGCTGCATATAACATAGGTGCTAGAGGCATTATTCAACTCTGTGGTGGAAACAGCCCAGAGGATAAGCATGGTCAAAATTCCTGCTTATCACCTAGGAGTCGGGGAACGCTTTCAATCTTGTGGTCTGATCGATCCATATTGTAGAGCAGGATACTCCTACCTCGCCCCAAGGCAGGTAGGAGAGGCTTCATAGGCTCGAACGAGCTGGACATTGTCTCAATGATGAACCAGTCTAGTCTAACTGCTGATGCTTATTAATGCCGAGATGCCCATTCCCTTTCCTCGCCCCTTAGTATATATTACTTACCGAGATAAGCTGGTGGAGCTAGTTCCTTATATCCCCAACGTAAGATCGGTCGAAGTGAAATCTCGTCGCGAAGAGAAGGAGCGGGTTTACTGCGTTAACTTGTGGCATGGTGGTGGGAGGATTCCCCTAGCAGTAAGGACTGTGCTTGGAGAAGCTATGCTTTCGTGGACTGAGTATGCAACCTGGGATGAATCCAACTTTACCCTTGAATGGCGAATCGAAACCCATGCTTTTCCCTTGGCGGTATTATGTACAGGGAAGGACTGTTTTCTCGACAACAATGGCACTACTATTATTAAAACCAAGGGAGAATTGAGAATCGACCCAGACAAGATTGAGGGTTTACCTCAGCCTCTTAGGGGGCAAATTGCTAGCACAGTCGAAAATTTTCTAGAGAAAAAGATTGTACCAAATCTAATACAAATGAGCGAAGGAGTGCATAATTATCTGGAACAGACGACTGCGAACCGAAGTTGAGGACTATTAACCAAACTTGTTTGATCGCAGCCTCTGGCCAATCAACCACTTCTCCAATTTAAATTGGCATATGGCAAACAATCGACCTCTACTAATTTTTAGAGACTACCTGATTTTGCAGGAACGGCATTATTTCCTCATGAGTTCCTCAAATTTTTCTTCTAGCATCCCAGGGAGAGATGTAGCGAGCGGAGATTACTTATGTTTTTGAGGGATAAGGAACAGCCTATTAAGAATTTAATGCTATTTACTTACTTGAGGAAAACCCAATTAGCTTGGTGGATAGAAATTCGGACTGAGATACCTCCCTGCACTTACTATTTTGGACCTTTTGATAGCTTAAAGGAAGCTGAGATTTCTCAGCACGGCTACATTGAAGATTTAGTTGAGGAAAAAGCCCGGGGAATTAAGGTTGAGCTAAAAAGATGTCAACCTCAGATGCTAACTATTAGTGAGGAATGAGTGGAATTGACTCAGATAAGGATTACTCAGGCTAATTATTAAAAATATACTCGGAAAGGGGTCACCGTTACACCGCCGTAAAAGCGGTGCGACCCTGCCGAGGTCCCCTCGGCTAAGGAACGCGCACCAAGAGACGACGGTGCCTGCGGTGACCGGTGTTCCCCGGTCAAGACAGGAGATGCTTTTTGATGAGCAAGTGGAATAAGATCGAACCAAGTGAGCTGGCACTGTTTACGGATTTTTATGAACTCACGATGCTACAAGCTTATTTTGAGGAGGGGATGACGGAGGAGGCAGTCTTCAGCCTTTTTGTTCGTCGCCTGCCCGCCCGACGGAATTTCTTGCTGGCCTGTGGTCTTGATACTGTACTGGGTTATTTAGAAAGCTTACGCTTCGGGGATGATGCTCTGACTTATCTGGCAGCCCTCGGAAAGTTCTCTGACCATTTTCTTGACTGGCTGCGGGATTTCCACTTTACGGGAGACGTATATGCCGTTCCTGAGGGGACACCTGTATTCGCTAACGAACCGCTCTTGGAGCTCGTGGCACCGATACAGCAGGCGCAGCTTGTGGAAACCTTTGTCATGAACCAGATCCACCTCCAGACCGTGCTAGCTACGAAAGCGCAACGCGTGGTAACTGCGGCCCTTGGCCGACCGGTGATTGATTTCGGTGCGCGCCGAATACACGGGATTGACGCTGCCCTCAAGGCGGCTCGTGCATTCTACATCGGTGGCGCAGTCGCAACATCTAACGTGCTGGCCGGGAAGCAGTTCGGGGTGCCAGTCACGGGAACTATGGCACATAGCTATATTCAGGCACATCAAGACGAAGCAGCAGCTTTTCGAGCGTTCGCGCAGCTCTATCCAGACACGGTGTTGTTGGTTGACACCTACGATACTCTTGCTGGTGTACGTAAAGTGATTGCTCTGGCAAAAACTTTGGGGGAAGATTTTAAGGTCAAGGCGGTGCGTCTCGACTCTGGGGATCTGCTCGCGCTTTCAAAAGAGGCGCGTCGGTTGCTCGATCAGGCAGGTCTCAGTCAAGTCGAGATCTTTGCTAGTGGGGGGCTCGACGAGGAGCGGGTTGCCGAACTCCTATCGGCTGGTGCCCCGATCGATGGTTTTGGGGTTGGCAGCAGCATGGGGGTCTCAAACGATGCCCCAGTTCTGGATATGGCCTACAAGCTCTGCGAGTACGCCGGTCAAGGACGGTTAAAGCTTTCCACTGGCAAGCCGGTGCTACCGGGTCGCAAGCAGGTCTTCCGCATGACGGAAAACGAGCGCGATCTGCGCGACGTAATCGCACGGGCCGATGAAGACCTCCCGGGTCGAGCTTTGCTCGTACCGGTGATGCGTCACGGTAAGCGTTTGGAGACTGGGTGCGTCAACCTTGAATCGGCACGAAAGTATGCGCAGCAGCAAATTGCCCGCCTGCCGAATCATGTGAGCGCCATTACCCCAGCAAAATCACCCTATCCAGTGGAGGTCAGTCAAGCGTTGTTAATGTTTCAGAAAACAGTAAAGGATCGAGTTGCCACCGTTGAATCCTGATTCGCGAGACTTACAAGCCTGAACAGAATCGAAGGAAGTGTAATGGGTTTTCAAAAATTGATTGGCTTAATTGTTTTAGTTATTGCTATCTATATTTTGTGGCAAATTAAACAAGTACTATTGTTAGCTTTTGCCGGGATAGTTTTTGCCACTGTTATCAATCGACTGGTTCGTTTATTGCAGAGATGGCATATTAAGCGAGGTTTGGCGGTTACGATAGCTGTGAGCGTTATTTCAATTGGGTTATTCGGTTTTTTTGCTTTGGTCATTCCCGCCTTTCTCGATCAAATACAAGAATTAGTGGCACTACTGCCTACAGGGTTAGACCAATTGCTTAGCTGGGCTAGCGGGTTACAAAATTTATTTCCCGAGAGATTGCTCTCAAGTTGGCAAGATTTTGAGCAAATGGTTCAAAATCAATTACAACAATGGGCTGATAGATTAATAAATAACTTTTTTAACTTATTTTCTAGTACTCTCAATGCGGCTCTCAATACTTTATTAGCGATCGTGGTTACTATTATGTTACTGGCCAATCCTGCCCCCTATCGAGCCATTTTTCTACTCTTGTTTCCTGCCTTTTATCGAGGGCGAGTTGATGAAATCTTAGATGAATGTGAAGTCAATCTCAGTGGTTGGGCGATCGGAACTTTATTTAATATGACCATAATCACTGTTTTTAGCGGTATTGGTTTAATAATTTTAGGAGTAAGGCTGTCATTAGCTAATGCTCTTTTAGCTGGATTACTAACTTTTATTCCTAACTTGGGACCGACTATTAGTGTCATTCCACCGGCAATTTTGGCTTTAATTGATGCCCCTTGGAAGGCACTGGCAGTAATTATTCTCTATATAGTTATTCAACAAGTTGAAGGTACCATTCTCACTCCCTTAGTGATGCAAAAACAAGTCTCTTTACTACCAGCAATTACTATTTTATCTCAAGTAGCTTTTGCTGCTTTCTTTGGCATCTTTGGTTTGTTTTTAGCTCTACCCATAATTGTGGTGGCTATGGTTTGGTTAAAAAAAGTATTAGTTGAAGATTTTTTGAATCAATTGCAAAGTAGCAATCGGAATGGCTCTTGATGTATTCTGGAGCTCTATGTTAAAAGGCATTCCAGGAATTAAGCAATCATAGAGGATCGAAGCGCCTGAATAAGCTGCCTAAAACCCCAACTGGCAGTCCAACAATTATGCAGATCGAACCTTGGGTAAAATTCAAAGGCATGGTTTCGAATAGAGTATTTAAGATTGACCACTGACTGAACAAAATTTGCAGAATTACGACACAGGCAATCCCAATTGCCGAGGGATAGGCGATCGCCTGTTCTACAGATTGTTCCCGGTGACGCAGCCTAATCCAGATAGAGGGTAAAAGCTGGCTAATAGTTAAGAGGTAAAAAATTTCCGCAGCAACTAAAACCTGAACCGCCATAGTTCGCGCTAAAATGACATTTGCTGTAGCATTCACCATCCATTCAAAGATCCCAAAGGTGATTGCCCAATTAAACAGGGAAATGAGCAGAATCCGCCGTAAAATGCTACCTGATAGTAATGGTTGCTTGGGGTCGCGAGGGGATTGCTCCATGACATCGGTAGTCTGGTGGTCAAAGGCGAGAGGAATCGAGAGTGCCGAGGAACTTACCATATTAATCCAGAGAATCTGTAGGGGTAAGATGGGCAGAGCAGTACCCAACAACACACTTGCCAAAATGGTCAAGGCCTCACCACCGTTGACTGGTAACACAAAGGCGATCGCCTTTTGTAAATTGTGATAAACGGTGCGCCCTTCCTCGACGGCTGCTTCAATGGAAGCAAAGTTATCATCGGTCAAAATCATATCGGCAGATTCTTTGGCAACTTCGGTACCTGCTTTACCCATGGCAATCCCAATATCCGCTTGCTTGAGGGCCGGGGCATCATTAACCCCATCCCCAGTCATGGCAACAATTTCACCTTGAGACTGCAAGGCCTCCACTAAGCGTAATTTCTGTTCGGGAGCAACACGAGCAAAAACTAGCCCCTCTATCACCGCATTGGCCAGCTCGCGATCGCTCATTAGTTTCAGTTCTTTTCCGGTGAAGGCTTTAATGTGACCGCTGCCGTTGAGATGCATCATCCGAGCGATCGCACAGGCGGTAGTGGCATGATCCCCCGTAATCATTTTGACCTGAATTCCCGCCGCCAGACAGTTGGCTACTGCCGCGATCGCTTTGGGTCGCGGTGGGTCAATCATCCCTTGTAATCCCACAAAAACTAATCCTCCCTCGATATCCGCTCGCTCGAGCGTCTCTTGTTCTGCGGCAACGAGCTTTTGAGCAAAGGCGATCACCCGCAATCCTTGATGGCCCATTTTCTCGGCAATCTGATGAATATGCCCTTTGTCGAGAGAAGCTTCTGTTTCTGTCCCCACAAGCTGGCTGTCGCAGCGAGAGATAATAGCTTCTACGGCACCCTTAATATAAATTATTTTCCGAGGGGCGATCTTGTGATTATTTGAGAGCTCTTCATGTAAGGTTGCCATGTATTGAAATTGGGATTCGAAAGGAATAGCATCCAGTCGCGGCATTGCTTCAGCAAGTGTTTCGTGCTGAAATCCGGCTTTGTGAGCCACAATAATTAAGGCTCCTTCAGTAGGATCGCCAGCAACCGTAAGCTGCCCATCTTCTTCCTCCAGATAAGAGTCATTACATAACAGTCCATTGCGCAAACAGGCATCTAGAATGGGAGCTGACATTAAATTAGTAGGCTGATTTTGGCAGAGAATCTTGCCAGTGGGGGTATAGCCCGTACCCTCAACGTCATAGATTTTACCGACCGTATAAATTTCCCTAACAGTCATTTGATTTTCGGTGAGAGTACCAGTTTTATCCGAACAAATGACCGTTGCACTACCAAGAGTTTCGACGGTAGGTAAATTACGGATAATCGCATGACGGGCTGCCATGCGAGAAACGCCGATTGCTAGGGTAATGGTAACTAAAGGAGGTAATTCTTCGGGAATGCCGCTAACCGCTAAGGCAACAGCTGCCTGAAACATGGGCAGCCCAGATTGTCCCTGTCCCCACCCAATCGCGAAGGTGAAAGCTGCTAATCCGAGAATAATGTAGAGCAGTCTCCAGCTAAATTTCTCTAGTTTGCGAGTTAGAGGAGTTTTCAGGCTCGTACCTCGTTCGACTAACTGAGAAATGCGACCAGTCTCAGTAGCTTCTGCGATCGCTACAACGAGACCGGCTCCCTGTCCCGAGATGACGACTGTGCCGGCATAGGCCATATTGTGGCGCTCAGCAAGGGGAGTTGCTCCGTCCATTGTTGCGGTTGCTTTATTGACAGGGACAGACTCTCCGGTAAGTGAAGATTCATCAGTTTGGAGATTATTAACTAAAATTAGTCGCAGGTCAGCACCAACTTTATCTCCGGTATTCAACTTCACCAACTCGCCGGGAACTAACTCTTCTGAGGATAGGGTTTGCTCTTGTCCTTGGCGGATCGCTGTTACTTGCGTTGTGATCGAAGCTGCCAAAGCAGCCAGGGCATTTTCTGCCTTAGATTCTTGGAGATAACCGACGATCGCATTAATCAGGACGACTGCAAAAATTACGACCGCATCGAGCCAATCTTGGAGGAATAAGGTGATGATTCCTGCCAAGAGCAAAATATACAGTAATGGTTGGTTAAATTGCTGTAAAAAAAGCTGGTAGGGGCTTTTGCTTGTTCGCGGGGACAGTTGATTAACTCCAAACTGCTCCCGTCTTCGAGCTGCTTCATTGGTCGTCAGTCCGTTCTCTAAATCGCTGGCTAAAATTTGAGTCACTTCCTTTGCTGAAAGTGAATGCCATTGATACTCTAAAATATTTCTTGCTAATTCCTCACTATAAGACATTAATTATTAGATAGCTCAGTCATCAGAACATTTAACCAGTAACAAAAATCTGAATGTTTCACTATATCTCATTCAAATGAGAACCGCTATATATTTAGCTAACTCTATAATTTTGCACCAGGTTGTAATTTTTGTTTTATCTTAGAAGTGAAGGCTATGTTTTCCATAGCTATTAAGCTAGTATCGATCCCTTGCTAGGGAGGAGGTGAACTATGATGACAATGGTTCGTTATTCCCTAGGTGTTATTCGAGATGAAGCTTGTCAATTGGTTGAAAAAGGTCTGCTTCATCGTCAGCAGCCGATTTATACTCTTTGCCAATATATTCCTGCTAGTGAATGGCGAGAACTAGAGCGAGAACTAGAGCTCAATGAATTCTTGCTCAGAGATCCCATCATCGATCTGTTGGGTAAGGAAGAATGGGAAGATGATTAATGCTAAGTTGAACTGAGAAAACACCATTTAGCTTCAGAAAAATTATCTGAATTGAGCAGCTGCAGCAAAATGCCCTTGAAACTACTGGCCAACTAGCACTATCAATTATCATCAATAGGCGATCGCATGAGTCGGGAGAAGATGAAAACCGCTCTTAAATCTGCGGTAGTTTTCCCCCAAATGGTGGAGTTGAGAAGGACTTCCCACCGCTACCCAGAACTGGCTTTTGAAGAAAAAGGGCACTGGTTCCGTCTGATGGGATATATGGCCCGAAACGCTTGTCATAAAAGGATCATAGCCATTTTAGGCCCCGATCACGGAAAACCTTTCCCTGAGGGCACTTAATAGATTTTCCCCATGGTAAGGAACCAGTGCCAGGGTTTGTTTGGCTTAATTTTTGTTTAAGTCCCACTAATAAGAAAAATGAAAGCTCACTATTTCAAGCAAGTACTGATTTCTTGTCTTCTAATTTGTTTTATCAATTTAATCGCTTTTGTTTCTCCTGTCTTAGCTAGCGATAAAGTAGTAAATGTCTATTTCTTTTACAGTCAAACTTGCTCTCATTGCGCTCAACAAAAACCATTCATGGAATATATTGACAAGCACAATGAAGAGATTAAGTTATATGCCTATGAAGTGAGCGAACATCCAGAAAAATGGCAAGAATTTTTAGTCCAACATCAAATTAAAATAGCAGCAATTCCCCGAACCTTAATCGAAGACAAACTGTTTATTGGTTATAGTGAAGCGGACGGCGATTTAGAATACAATCCCATCTATATCGGTAATGTAGGATATAAAAACCAAATAGTTAAAGCTATTGAATCCGAATTAGGTCACTCGATAAATCTACCAGGGTCAACGGTGAATTATCAGATCCCCTGGAAAATTGTTTGGCTGCCTATCTTATATTTGTTTAGCTATCCTCTGATTCGGAAACAACTGAAGAGTGAAACCAACAAAAGGTATTGGCTCGGAGGAGCGATCGCCACTATAATTATTAGCCTATTCCTATTTTTATCTTTCATTCCAGAACCAGCGATCAAGGAATTTGCCCGAGGTTTACCTTTTCCCTTATTTGTCTCCACTATTGCCTTAGCCGATGGGTTTAATCCCTGTGCTTTTACTGTGCTGATTATCCTTCTCTCTTTGCTGACTTATACCAGAAGTAGAAAGGATATGGCAATTGTTGGCTCTACTTTTGTCGTGACCTCGGCAGCCATGTATTTTCTCTTTATTACGATCATGGTGTTAGTCGGTTCTGTATTTTTAGAAAAATATGGAGCCATTTTCCTGTTGATATTAGGAAGTATCATTACCCTAGCTGGACTTATTAATCTGAAAGATTACTTCTTTTTTAAGCAAGGGATTTCTCTCTCATTATCAACAGAAAAACAGGTAGTGATCGGTCAGAAAGCTGGCAAAATTGTCCAGGAACTTAAAGCAGGCGAGGCTAACAAAAAGATGTTCTTAACTGCTTTAGGTGGCACCGTTTTATTAGCCATATTTGTCAATATGGTTGAATTGGGATGTACCGCCATTTTACCCGTGGTGTACGTGACTAGTCTTATTCAATACTGTACCCAAAATATTCGGCTGTGTTATGTCTTCTGGACAGCTATCTACGCAGCAATCTATATTATTCCCCTCTTAGCAATTTTATTGAATTTTATCTATTCATTTAAGTCTTCTCGACTAACTGAAAAACAGGGAAGAATTCTCAAGCTAGTCGGAGGCATATTGATGCTTTTCTTCGGACTAATCATGATTTTTAAACCAGAGTTTTTAATATTTGGGTGAATAATTAGCTATTCTCTTGTAATACCAAGGGTTTTGTTCCCCTAACGACCACGAAAGAACCTTCACCGTAAACTGGCTTTACCGAATCAACTTCTTTCATATTTTCTAGATTCTGGAAGATTGACTGAAGGACTAATTTTTCTCAAGGTACGCATTGCTGTCAGACCACTCATTTCTGGCATCATTAAATCCATCAAAACCACACCGCTCTCAGCTTGATTTTGAGTATACAAGGCGATCGCCTCAATTCCATTAACATTAGCTAAAGAGTAGAAATATTCCGTACAATTTTCTATTTTTTGACTAAGTTTACTAAGCAATTTCTAACCAATCAAATACACGGTCTAATTGTTTTTTATCTAGCAGTCCATATTGCCAAAGAATCATTGGTAATGTATGAGGTTCTAAATATTTATTCCTTTTTACCAAAGAAATCGCTTCTATAGAAATCTCTAAATCAGATTGAAGAAAATCAATTAATTTTTCTAACATTATCAATATCCTCCTTAGATATTGGACATAATATGTAATCTATTTTTCCAAATTTAAAAAGCATTTTGAGGAACTTGTGAGGAATTGTAAAAAATAAATTAATGTGAATTAGCGTATATAACTCTACTTCGACAAACCAAGCGATAAATTCGCAACTTGATTTTTTCGATAATGTTTATTTCTCTTAATAACTTTTAAATCTGGCATTTCTTGCCAACAGTTACGGCAAAACCAGTATTCTCTATGATTGCTAATATGGTGTAGCATTGCATCATAACAGCAGGGGCAAAGATATAGAATATTCATGATTTTATCAACTCGTTTTAATTAGACAATAAATTAAAATTGGTTTTTTAAACAAAAATAATTTTAGGAGAAAAATAATTTCAACCAATTAAATTGATCTCTATTTTTGGGCAAGAAACAAATAATTTGTAAGAGCTGTAGTTGGTTAGCATGGCTAAATGTAAATTGGCGATTAGGCTTTAGGGATCGCTTAAAACATGTTGATCTTTTAACAAATATTGCTTCAATTTCATACGAATCATAGTCTTAAAATGTGAAGAAACTGTGAGGAAATTAAAAAAATGCTCAATAATTTCTGGATCTTTAATAAATGCTAACTATGAAACTACTCAAGCAGAAAATTGCTATGGCTGATTATTTGTAGTGAGTAGTCAAAATGAGTAAAGCCTTAGTAGCCATAAGCATTTGTTAGAGAAAAATAAATATTAAAAAGCGAGCCGCTCTTGTTTCACAAGTTCCTCAAATCTTCTTTATAAACTTAAGATAGAGTTAGCTTATCATCATGCCATGAGGCAGATAAGAGGAGAGAGCCAATGAGTTTAACCATTCAAGAACAAATTATTGCTCTGTGGGCAGTCTTTCTCTTTGGGACAATCTTTCACACCCAACTGGCGTTGATGCCACAATTGTACGGTGCAAGTGTTGCTATTCCTCATTACAAAGGAAAAACACCTGTATCCCACCTATGGGGAATGTTGGGCTTTTTTGCACTACCCATGATTGCCATAGTTGCTACTGCTTTAAATGCCTCACCGCTATACAGGATAATTCACTTTGGCTTAACCGTGTTTTACACCGTAATGAATTTTCTCCACGTTGCTCTCGATCTAAGAGTGAAACCAATTGAATGGTATCAGATAGTTTTAGTTACTATTTTGTTTATCAATGGTATTGTCTTGAATGTCATTGCTTTCCAATGGATGCAATATTATTAAACAAGCTGATATGAGCAAGCAATTACGTCTTTTTGTGGGGATCTTTCCGACCCAGTCTACTCAAGAACAACTCAACTTAGAAGCAAAAAACTTATCTCACAAACTTCAAACTGAAGTGCGGCTTTTAGCACCTGAAGTATTACACCTAACGGTAAAATTTATCGGTAATGTCGATGAAGCTCAGTTGAGCGATCTTACCGCAGCTTTTCTCAAAGCAACAGGTAATTTGCCCTCGGCATCACTCCAAATAAAGCAATTTCTGCTTTTTCCTTCTCGTCGAAAGCCCAGAGTCGTGGCTGCGGAAATCGAGCGATCGCCAGAACTTCACTATATTTTTCAATTTTTTGATCGCGGCTTCAGCGACTTAGGCATAGTTGCCGACCACCGCTCATTTAATCCTCACATTACTGTGGCAAGAGCGCGCCGTTGGCAAAAAGAAACCATTTCTACAGTTCCAGTTCAACTAGTTGAATCGATAACATCGGTTTCTCTTGTCCATTCACAACCGACTTCTGAAGGAGCAGAGTATACTGTGCTTTCGTCTGTACGATTGCCAACATAACAAAACTAAGTAACTAAGTAGCTGGGTGGAAGTAAGTTATCATGTGTAAGTAGATGTGTAAAGCTTAGTGTAACTATGGCAACTAATTTATCGATAGACCCTGAATTGCTAGAGGAAGCACTTAGAATTGGTGGTTTTATTACGGAAAAAGAGACAGTTAATCAAGCACTAAAAGAATTTGTTCAAAGAAGAAAACAGCAAGAAATTATTGAATTATTTGGTAATTTTCCCTGTGATGAAGATTATGATTACAAAAAAAGACGTAAATGAGTGGTGTAATTGTTGATACTTGCATTTGGTCACTTGCTTTCAGAGGGAAAACACCAAGAAATCAAAAAGTTGTTGCAGAATTAACCTCACTCATCAAGGAAAATCGCGCCAAGATTATTGGTTTAATCAGGCAAGAAATTTTATCTGGTTACAGTGATTTTGCTCGTTATGAAAAACTGCGAAATAAATTGAGAGCGTTTCCTAACGAACAAGTCATAGATGTTGATTATGAATCTGCTGCTGAGTACTCAAATATATGCCGAAGAAAAGGAATTCAAGGTTCTCATGCTGATTTTCTGATTTGTGCGGTTTCGACTAGGTTAAAAATGAAAATATATACCAGCGACAAAGATTTTAATCACTACTCTAAGCATCTTCCTATTTCTTTGTATCAAGAAAACTAAATGTGCGATTCGCTGCTCTTTCGATTTGGCTATATTAATGATAGCGTCAAAGTAAATTTTTTTTAATAACGGTAATCTAGAATTTTATGACTGTTCATAAATAATTCGTAACATTTTTAAATAGCTAGGATAAATTTTATTTACTGTTCTAATTCTAGATAAGTATAAGCTAAATAGCTTGGAAGCATAGTTATCACTTGACTCATCTTTTTCTAGAGTTAAAAGCTGGTAATTAAAGTGTTCATCAAATTGTTTTACAAATTTTTTGATTTGATGTTTATTCATCACAAAATGAAGCTTAATTGAACTTGAACCGCAGCAATCCTGAACAAAATCTATAAAGTTTACTTTAGCAAGTTCTGGTCGAGAGTCTTTTTTTTGTCCATCAAAACAAGAGTTTATTTCTTTATGTAACTCAGATGTCACATCTCGAAGACTTTCTGAATATGATTTTTCAAAACCGCTAATAAATTTGAAAATCTCTACTATGTTTTTTCTTGTTTCTCTGTGCAAAACTTGAGATAAAATTTTTTTATCTTCAAATAAAACTGACTCTATACAGTATCCATTGTGAGAGAACCATTTACTATTTTTTGGAACTGCCTTCATAAGTTCCTTGGCAAATTCTACATTCGATTGCTCTGTTGAAAAGTCTTTATCGAATACCACAACAAATGGTTTTCTACCCACAATCTGAGAAAAAACTCTATTCACACTATCCAACTTTCTTTTGAGATAGTCTTTTCCTCGCTGATGAAAAAATGTGACATGCTTATCGTTTAAGGGTTCTTCTGAATATGAGTTGTATTTTTCTAAAAGAGATTGAATATACTTAATGTCATCATCACCTTCTACAAAAACAAACTTACTACAGTTATTCATTTTTTCAAGAGCTATGATCGTTCCGCCTAGCTCTTTTTTAACCAAATCAAAATTATCAAGCTTAATACTTTCAAGTTTTCCTTCATCTTTGACCTTTGAGTTTAAGTAGAAAAGCTCCCCCTCTTTTGCTTCCCCAACAAAATTATCATTGTGACTTATTACGAAGATTTGGGAATTACTAATAGATTTAAGCTTATTAATAAGTGACTTTTGTAAGGTTGTATGGATATGAGAATCTGGCTCGTCTACTAGGAGTATGCTCAAAGGAGCATCAACATATGTAATTGTTGAAAAAATTTCAGCTACTTGAAGAAAACCACTTCCTTGCAAATGTAAGTCTAAACTCTTTCCGTTAACTTTAATTTTTAAATCTACATATTCATCAATTTCTTTCTTCGAGCTATTTACGAAATCAAAATCGAAATCATAATTTACAATATCTTTGATATTGTCTCTCAGGTTTTTTATCTGCTCTGGGGTGCGATTTGTAACGATTTTATTGCGTAGAACTTCTTGAGACTTACCAATTTTAATTTTCTTCGATATTTGCCCTACGTTCATAATTGGCTCATAAGCGAGAACGTTGGCAACAGGTCTAGTCTGATATATAAATATAGCTTTAGACAATTTTATTTTTTGCTGACTTAGATGTTCTGCATACTCATTGAATTGTGATTCATCTGAAGCCCTGACTTTATAATACGCATTTGAGATTGATGAAGGTTTCACTATTTCAAACCCAAGATGAAATTCTTTATTTCCATCACAAATAGTCATGCTAATTATAGCTGTATGGCTTGAAGTATTAAAAAGTTCTTTATCATGAGTTATTCTGAGAAAATATAAATCAGAAAAGGGAAGATATAAACTTCTTCCCCTTTTCTGATTTATAAAAACTACGTCCATCAGCTTTTATCGAGAAATCATAACATCTTTCCCATAATTGTATTGCCTCAAAAATAGTTGATTTTCCTATATTATTTTCACCAATAATAATATTAAAATTTTTGTTGGGCTCAAATTCTAATAATTCAAAATTCTTTAAGTTTTTTAATTTTATTTTTTTGATTGAAAGCTTTAATTTATTACCTAACTTTGCAAGTTGAACTGATTGTGCTATAACCATTCAATAGAAAGAAACTTCTTTAATATACATTTCATAGTTTGTGATCTCTAAAAATTGTCTAGATATCACCCGATATCATTTCTTTCTAACACAATCTGAATTAAATCTTTAACAGTAAATTTACTTATGTTTCCTGTCATTAATTCAGCTTATATTTACTGCAATTCTAATACCGATAACCCCGCAAGGTACTGGAATTAAGACATCATAGAGGTTGTGGTATTCACTCTAAGTTGACTTAGTTTTTATTGAGAAAATAACAAGTAACTGAGAATTACCCCTTAGTTATTGCGAAAACTCTATAATTGCTACTGACAAAATTATTTTGATGTTTCAACTTTTATTTGATTTTTAATTCCCAAATCCCGATCGCATGTCATTTAGACTTACTCTACTGCCGTAAACTAGCTCTCCACATCGGGAAACCATCATCATCTCGCAGCGTAAGGGTTTCATGATCTTTTGTCACTTCAGTAGCAATCATGGTTGGTATCTGGGATTCAGTGAAGCGATCTCGCGAGCGAGCCACTTCGTGATCGCCCTTGATTTCTAAAACATCCCCTGGTTCAAAACGAAAATTTTGTCCCTCGATATAGGAAATGGGACCGAGATGAACGTCAATGGTTTCCTCATTAGCATTTACCAGCAGATGCAAACCCGCTCGATAACTCTGAGAGGTCGCCTCATAAACCTCAATGACTTCACCACTGACAGTTTCCAAGGCTGCCCGACTGTAGGTTCTAAATTCAGCACAATCAGTTCCGTGACAACCAGCTCCTCGATAATCGTAGCAATCGACTCCGTGACAACCAGCAACATCCCCATGTATTCTGCCCCGTGCCCAAGCATCTGGTGCAGCGAGAATAAAAATGCCAAAAGCGATCGCGATAATGACCAGAATCCGTTTCATGGTTATTCCTCCTGTTAAGATATCTATTTCCTCGAAGATTTGCGCCGACTGGGGGATTGCTTGGTCGCGATCGCTCTTTGATCCGCGCCACCATTCAGGATCTGGTTAGGTCGAACACGTCTTACCAAAGGTCGCACTGCCATACTCAAGAGATAGGTCGCCCCAGCGACTAGGATAATTGTCGCCCCAGAAGTGAGATTGAGCCAGTAGGAGAGCCACAAACCAGCCGTGGTGAAGCTCATCCCCAGGATGCTGGCTAGCACCATCATTTGCTTCATCTCCTTCACCCACTGTCCAGCGATCGCTGCTGGCATGGTGAGCAAGGCAATAACTAGAATCAGACCCACTACCCGCATCATCATTACCACCGTGAGGGCGACCAAGCACATCAAGGTTAAGTAGATGGCATCCACTGGCACGTTGGTTACTGTAGCAAAGGTTTCGTCAAAAGAAATTGCTAGTAACTCTTTATAGAATAAAATTACTAGAGCCACGATAATAATATCTAGTACCAGCATAATCAGCAGGTCACTCCTTGGTACGGCCAGAATGCTGCCGAACAGATAGCTCATCAGATCGGCTTTGTAGCCCTCCGTTAGATCCACGAAAATAATCCCCATTGCCATGCCCACGGCCCACATCACGCCGATGATCGTGTCAGCTCGTTGCCTTGTCTTGCGCTGTACCAGGCCCATACCCAACGCCGAGACTAAACTAAAGAGGATGGCACCCAACATGGGGTTGAATTGAAAGAAGTACCCCAACCCAATACCACCATAGGCCGCGTGGGCAATGCCACCGCTAATAAAGACGAGTCGGTTAATGACAACAAAAGTACCGATAATACCGCAGGCAATACTGACTAAAAATCCTGCCCACAGCGCGTTACGCATAAATTCAAACTGTAAGGCCTCGCTCATCGATTGATCTCCTCGATAATGTGCTGGGGAAAAACGCGATGGGGAACACCGTGGGCAATTAAGTCAACTGGGCATTGGTAAACTACTTCCAGCATTTCGGGTGTTACCTGTTTTTCCCCGTGGTAGAACAATCTTCGGTTGAGACAGCCGACCGTTTTCACGCAGTCAGCGATCGCACCAATATCGTGAGAGATCATTAAAATCGTGATCTTTTCGTTTAATTGTTTTAACAATTCGTAGATATGAGTTTCCCCTTGAGGGTCAATACTCGCTAGGGGTTCGTCTAAAAGCAGAATTTGGGGTTGCATTGCCAGAGCGCGGGCAATGTAGACTCGTTTTTGTTGTCCGCCAGAGAGATCTCCCATTGGGGAGTCCCGTAGTTGCAGCATTTCTACGCTACGCAGTGCCTCGGCTACGTATGAATCATCTTTAGTAGTGTAACGCTGTAGGAGTCGGCGCTTTCCCAACCGTCCCAACTTGACCACATCCCAGACATTGATGGGGAAATCTCGATCGAATTCCACTTTTTGGGGGACGTAACCAATATATTTTCTCCCTTTTTTGATACTCTTACCCATGATGCGGACTTCACCCCGCAGCGGTTGAACAAGTCCCAGGAGAACTTTAAACAGCGTCGTCTTGCCACTTCCGTTAGGACCAATCAGTCCGATGAAGTCTAACTCCTTAACCGAAAGGTTAATATCCTCTAATATCGGCTCGCGATCGTACCCCGCCCAGAGATGTTGGATAGAGATTACCTCTTGGGGGATCTTGGTCATGTTTGTTGCTGGTCTTGTTCCTTTGGTCATGGTTTCAAAGCAGTGATTTCTCTGGTTGAGGCGATCGCAGCAAAAGTTGAAATAGGTTGAGGATTGTCCATATATGGCGATCGCCAAGGTAATATTTGGCTCTGGCTCAGAACTTGGGCTAATGTCTGGGAGACAGAGCGCAGGTTTTCCAGCCAATCAGCTGCTAGAGGATCGAGAAGGAGTACTTGACCCCCCATTTCCTGAGCGATAGTTTCCGCATCCCTGGTACTAAATTCTGGCTGTGCGAAGATAACTTGAATCTTCTCTTTCCGAGCTTCAGCGATCAGTACTGCCAACTCAGCAGCGCTAGGTTCGGTGCCCCCTAACTCAATGGGAACCATTTCTAGCCCATAATCGCGAGCGAAGTAGCCCCAGGCGGGATGGAAGACCATGAACTTGCGCTGTTTCAACCCCGTCAGCGATTCTCGCAGCTCGGCATCCAGTGCCTCGATATCTGCTAAAAAGTTTTTCAGGTTCGCCTGATAGATCCCAACCCGTTCGGGAGTGAGTTGTACTAATGCCTTATATATCGTTTGAGCCTGGACTTTGACCAGTTGCGGTGAGAGCCAGATATGCGGATCGGGGTTCTCTGCATTATCGGTATGGGATTTTTCTTGATTCTCGTTGTGAAGATGGGCTGCCATGGGTATCCGCTCGATTCCCTGCTTGGTGTCCACAATTAACATCTCGGGATTGGCGGCGGTAATGCGGTTCATCCAGGCATTCTCAAAAGGCACCCCGATGCTCACATAAGCGTCAGCCTGGCTCAGCACTCGCAATTGCTGTGGCTTAGGTTCGTAGGTAGCTGGGGATGCTCCAGGCTCAACCATTACCTCTACACTGACATATTCACCCCCGACACGCTCAACGAAATACTTTTGAGGTAAGATGCTAACTACGATCTGAAGTTTTTTAGCAGTTGATTTTTGGGTTGGACGCTGGCTGCACCCAGTTATTGGCAAGAGTGCTAATGATATTGTCACTATGACGACATTTATCCAATTGACCATCTGTCGCCGTCGCCTCCATTAAACCATATTATTAACAAGCAAATGAAAATTAAACAATCGGCAATCTACTCCTAGTACAATGATAGTCATTATCTTCCAAGGTTTTTCCCCCGAGACATAACTCTTATAATTTTTCTTTGAGGAATCATAAAAGTATGAACAGCCAACTAGGAAGATTATTTTAAAAGAATACTTATTTTAGCGTGCTACCTCTCCCCATGACTTAATTTTCCTCCATTAGAGAGCACTGGTTCAGCTTTGATTAGGATACTAGAAAGGAAAATGTCAAATCTATAACAGCAATCATCTTGTTGAGCTTTAGAATAACGGTTTCTAGACCTCATGTTCTGGCTCATAAACACAAAAACTATCTGAATCCTTAATTTCAATCGGGTGCGCTCAAAACTCGTTGGTAATGTTTAAAGGCGATCGCGCTTTTGAGGAAATAGAAATTTAAAGCAAAAATCAACAGGATTTGAGAAGCTAAAAAAAGGCAGTGTTTAAAGAGATGAATAAATTAAGACACTGCCATGAATCAAAATTATAGTGAGCTTATTGAACAAATCAGCGATCTTCTATTTAAGACGATAGTAGAGCAAGAGCCAAATCTAGCTGAAAAAGTCGCTCGACTCGACAGAGACTTATTATCATTGTTACGAGCTATTGGCTTGAGGGTGATGTCAATGTTATTAAGTTGGTTAGTCAATCAGGTTACGAGCCAAATGAAGAAACCGGGTTGGGTTGTCCATCGAAGGCCGCAAATTAGATATACAGTAATCTTTGGACAGTTAAAAATAGAATCTCCCTATTTATGGAATAAAAAAATTAAACGAGGAGTTCGCCCTGTGGTCGAAAAATTAGGAATTTCTCAAGGAAATTACTCGATAGGAGTTAAACAAGCCTTAACAGAGTTTGGAGCTGAAGAATCCTTTGAAGGAGCAGCCAAAAGATTTCAAGAGCATTATGGTTTTGGGGTTGAAAGAAATGCAGTTAGAAGAGAAGTCGAAACGATAGCGACTTTAGGACAGCAATATATTGAGCATCGCTTGGATAGTCTTAAACAGCAAGCCGACGACCACAAAAATCAAACCCCAGGCTTACCCAGACTGGTAGTTGAATTAGACGGTTGTCAGATTCGCACAGGAGTCTATGAACCTTCTCAAAAAGCAGAATTAACCCCGAAACGTCAGCTAACCCCAAAAGAGCGAAAAATCGATTGGCGCGAAGTTAGAGTGGGATTTGCACGTCCAGTTGATGATAAAAAAAAGCGAACTTTTATGGCTCGAATGGACAAATATCCTGCTGTGGTCCAACAACTGGTAAGTGCAGCTATTAATCAAGGGATGGGCAAAGAAACGGAGGTGACCGCAGTGGCCGATGGAGGCAATGGTTTACGTGAGGCTCTTGAAGTGGGGTTTCCCAAACTTAAATTTATTCAAGGGCCGCATTCATCTCAAACAACATATTTATCAAACTGCTGATGCTCTTGGCTTAAATGGGATATATCGTCATATTTGGACTAGCCACCTTCTAAGCTTAATTGACCGAGGGAAGGTTAAAAAAGCGATTAAATTTATTAATCGTCATTTTCAACAAAGTTCAGCTAAGAATAAATTAGATAATTTATCCAAATACTTACAACGGTTTGCAGACGCTTGCCACTACGAGCTTTATAAAATCCAAGGATTACCCATAGGCTCAGGAGAAGTTGAAAGTGCCCATCGCTATATTCCTCAAAAGCGGTTAAAAATTCCAGGAGCGACATGGCATCCCGATACAATTAATCCTATGCTAGCTTTACGAGTTATCCGAGCTAATGAATGGTGGTCAGACTTTTGGACTCATCTAATCGAGAAAAAGTTGGCTTAATTTTGCCTCTAAATTAGGTGACTGACAAGAATCAGAAAAAACCTTTCTTGTACTCTTTAATCAACCCTCAATTTCAAGGGATTCACAGCAATGCCCTATTTTTGTGCTGTCTTCAAAATCAATCATTGAGAGAGAGCTGATTTCCTTTTTTAGTTCTCGTTTTTTCAGCGATCGCTTTTGAACATTACCAACGAGTTTTGAGCGCACCCCACTAGTTAATCCGTTCCTTAACCCCAAAGACATTATGAGTGGTTTGCCTTGGGATATTCTCGATGGATTAAGTGTTGCCGCAGGCCAAGTAAACC
>JASJDR010000109.1 GCA_030065615.1 Xenococcus sp. MO_188.B8
AACTAGTACCGCTGCGCGGAAGTCAAAAGCCCTAAAGGATACCGCTCCGCATATCAAAAGTCAAACTCGCGCGTTCCTTAGCTGCTTACGAAGCAGCAGGGTCGCTCGTCAAAAGTCAAAAGTTTTTTAGAGTAAGGCTTTCAAGCTTTTCTAATGGTTGTTGTATTTACGCCCATGTCCACTAGTTACCGATCTTTAATCTTGAAAATTGCTGTTTCCTTGAGCTAAACGACGGATATTGAGAATATCACTCATATTTTTCATGCGATTAAGAGTATACTCAAACTGTTGCCGATCGCGGATGTCAATACTCAGAGAAATTAAAGCAGGTTTATTGCGACTAGTTTGGACTCCCGCATTCCGCACATTAATATTTTGATCGCTCAGACGAGTTAAAATATCCCGTAATACTCCCACACGGTCGATCGCTTCAATCTGGATATCTACAGGATAAGTTAGCGGTCTTCCCTCCTCGTCGATAGGATTCCAACTTACAGGAACTAAACGTTCTGGTTCTATTTTCTCTACATTAGAACAACCTTGACGATGGATCGAGATTCCCCGAGAACTACGGGTTACTACCCCAATAATCGATTCACCGGGAAGCGGTTTACAACAACCAGCTAAATGATACAGCAATCCTTCTATGCCAGCGATTGGGAATTTTTTATCACTCTGGGTCAGAGGTTGAGATTGCCCAGAAGAGATTTCTGTTCCTGATTCCGGCTCAGCTTCTTCAATTGGTTGTTGTTCTTTGGTAACATCCCGTAAGCGATTTACGACATGATTGAGGGTTACTTCCCCGTAACCTAGACCAGCCAACAGATCATCTACTGTTTGATAATTACATTTTTGAGCGGTGATTTGCATCTGTTCAGATTTGAGAAGCGCATCAAACCCAGTTTTGCCTAAGCCTTTTTCCAATAATGCTTTACCACGAGTTAAATTCTCGTCACGATGCGATCGCTTGTACCATTGGCGGATGCGATTGCGAGCCGTGGGGGTGACGACAAAATTGAGCCAATCTAGACTAGGATGGCTATTCTTCTGGGTAATAATTTCCACAATATCGCCATTTTCTAAAGGACGATCTAAAACCGACCAGCGATCATTTATTCTCGCTCCTTTCATATGATTACCGACTTCGGTATGAATACGATAAGCAAAATCTACGGGAGTTGATCCCCTGGCTAAAGAGATGACATCGCCATTGGGAGTAAAGACATAAACATCATCTTCGAATAAATTATCCTTGAGATTATCAATATATTCTTGAGCATCCTTGAGATCTTTTTGCCATTCTAGTAACTGACGCAACCAAGTAAATTTTTCGTCATCAGAATTAACCTGAGTTTCACTGGAGCCTGTTTCTTTATATTTCCAGTGAGCCGCAATCCCATATTCAGCAATATGATGCATTTCCAGCGTCCGAATTTGCACTTCTAGGGGACGACCGTTTAAACCGACTACAGTAGTATGTAATGATTGATAACGATTTGGTTTCGGTAAGCCGATATAATCTTTAAATCTTCCAGGAATTGGCTTAAAAGCATCGTGAACAACTGCTAGAGAACGGTAACATTGTTCATTCGTTTCGACAATAATTCTAATCGCTGCAATATCGTAAATTTCTTCAAATTTCTTTTGTTGCCGTTGCATCTTGTGATAAATCCCGTAGAGATGCTTAGGTCTTCCTTTGAGTTCAAGAATATTAATTCCGAGTTTTTCCATTCGAGATCGCAGAGTAGCCAGAACTTTTTCAATTCTGGCTTCGCGATCAGTTCTTCTTTCAGCGATTAAAGATTGAATTTCTTGATAAGCTTCTGGTTCGAGGTATTTAAAGCATAAATCTTCTAGTTCCCATTTAAGACGACCAATACCTAATCTATTAGCCAAAGGAGCAAAGATTTCTCTAGTTTCCAAGGCAATTCTTTTTTGTTTTTCTGGCTTGAGATGTTCTAAAGTCCGCATATTATGCAAACGATCAGCCAATTTCACCACAATGACCCGAATATCTTGAGCCATTGCCAAAAACATCCGCCGAAAATTTTCGGCTTGGCGTTCTTTGGTACTAGAAAAATTGAACTTAGATAGTTTGGTTACTCCTTCAACTAAGCCACGTACTTCAGCTCCAAACATTTCTTCGATTTGTTCGGGAGTAATATCTGTATCTTCTACTATGTCGTGCAAAAAGCCAGCGGCAATGGTGATACTATCTCCACCTAAATCTCTTAACAATCCTGCTACTGCTACAGGATGAGCAATATAAGGTTCTCCTGATTTACGGTATTGACCTTCGTGAAGATCAAAGGCAAAATTGAAAGCGCGGCAAATTAGATTGCGATCTGTATCACCCTGTTCCGATTTATCTTGGAGTAAGCATTGCTGTAACCAATCGGGAAGTTCGAGACTAGGGAGGGGACTTTCCAAGATAGTAATAGCGGTCATGATAGCTGCGGGATTATCTAGAGGTTTTCAGGTGGGTTAATACAAGGAATTAGAGAACTAGTAAGTTCTCTCAAGTTCAAGTAATTGAAAATTCGTATTAAAACTGCTTACTTATTATTCTGCTATGAGATTAGATATTTGGAACAAAATTTTAAATGCTGTTTAAAATTATTTATTTTATACAAGTTATACAAGCTCTGATTTAGATAGTATAAAGATGAATAAATCAAGATTACTTAGTAAAATTTTACCTTAGTTCGTCAAGATTGTTATCTAAATTACGAAAAGAAATTTTATAATGTCATCGATTATACATAAAAAAATCTATCAAGAATTCCTAAATTTACTCCAACAGTTGCAAGATCAAGTTAATGGCTCTAATAAAGAATTTTATCAAGAAGGATGGCAGAACTTGCAACAATTCTGCCACCAAAAAATTTTCACCTTAACGGACGATGATTTAGATGAATCGATTATTCAGCAATGGCGATCGCTACAAACTGAGATTCAACGGGAATTTCGCTTATTAAATACTGATATGTTATTTCTTGCCGCTTCTCGTCAAACTAAGACCAAAGAAGTAAGATTAAAGTCTATAGGCGATCGCATTACCAGATTGGTTAAGTTTTCCAACATGGCAAAGGACTTAATTAGTGGCTGTACCGAATAGATTAACTAGTGAAGAGAGATAAAAGGTAAGAGGTAAGAGGTAAATTAGATTAGTCCCAGTTTATGTTGTGATGAAAAAGGCGTCGATCGCCGAAATAGCATTATCTCCATTAAGATCTGCTGTTACATTAGGATCAATCAAAGGGAATGCATCAAATCCACTATCAAATCCCACAACAACTCGTGACACTAAAAAGGCATCAAAATCACTGACATTGCCATCTCCGCTAGCATCTCCGAGACTTGCTACCTGTTGTACCGCCGTATCTGCGATCACACCAATATTGCCCTGATTGAGGCGGACCGAATCTAATTCTAATAAGCCTGCTACGCCATAGCCAGCGCTGTCAGGTACTTCTGCTATTAACTGCACTAAATCCACGTCAGCCCCTAAAGCAGTTGTTCCTTGTAAATTGACAATAGCTCTTCCTGGCACAGTTAAATCTTTAGTTGTTAATGTCCAATCCCCTCCTAAATTGGGGTCAACAAGAATATCATCAAGCTCAAAAATACTTGGGTTATAGTTTAAGGTAAATTCTACTTGGTTCACCCCACTACCATCATCTAGAGAAATGGCTAAACTATTTCCTGTGGGGTCAACTCCGATGCTTTCTCCTAATCCTCGGCTTAGATCATCAATGCTTAAAACTCTTCCTTGGTTAGGCTCCACCGTAAACTGAGTAACAAAATCTCCTCCAGCAACCCCATCACTATCGCCATCTAAAATTTGTCCTGTCTCAGACACAAAACCCTCTGCATTGCTAGTAAGAGTTAGGGTATAGCGATCGCTTGCTAAAACTCCTCCTGATTGGACAAAAGTGAGGCTGAGATCATTCTCATCCCAAACAAGAGAACCCCTAACCTCATCTCCTGCACTATTAACTAGAGTCAAATCTGGTAAATCGACGCTATTATCTGCTCCATCATAAAGATTGAGAACTTCTGTATTTAAACTCTGATTAAACTGCATGACAAAGCCACTAGCAGTAGTCACCAATGAGGTCATCGTTAAAGGGATAGCGGATTCTGATGACCCAATAGCAAAACTCGCAGCCGATAAAGCTTCATCATCGTGAAAAACTGTCAAGACATTTCCTGAACTGAAACTTACCTGAGAAAATTTTTGACCTGTATTGCTAGCCTTACCTGTTGCCGTAATTGCGGCGACTAGTTGAAGAGGATCAGTAAACCCATAATCTGGAGAGACTTCAATAATATCTTCGCCGACAGCAAAATCATTGATCGCATCTTCCCCGCTACCAGGCTCAAAGATAAAGCGATCGCTGCCAGAACCACCAAGTAAGACATCGTTGCCGAAGCCCCCATCAATGCGATCTACCCCTGCCTCTCCAAAAATAGTGTCATTTCCGGCGCTTCCTTGAAGACTGTCATTGCCTGAGCCCCCTTGTAACCAGTCATCCCCCTCATTGCCAATTAATAAATCTTGACCGCCATTTCCAAACAGAGTGTCATTCCCCTCTCCTCCTTGAAGAGAGTCATCGCCTTCACCTCCTTGAAGTTCATCATCATCATCATTACCGAAAAGCAAATCATTGCCTTGATCACCCAGCAGAAGATCATTACCTGTTCCACCATCTATAGTGTCATTTCCTGAGACACCAAGGAGAATATCGGCATCATCATCACCAAAAATTAAATCATTGCCATCATTCCCCGCGATCGTATCTTGACCAGTGCCACCATTGAGAATATCGTCTCCACTATTTCCTTGAATCGAGTCATTGCCACCTAACCCATCGATGACATCCTGAAACTTAGTCCCAAAAATTGTTTCTCCTGAATTTGTAGCGATCTTTAAAACAGAACCTTGTTGAGTAAAGCCAGCAATTTCATAACCAATATCGGCTAAAAGAGCTAAATCAATATCACTAGGTAGGGTGCGACCTTCATTGAGTGTAGGATCTAACAACACCTGATTGTTGGAAAAATCTTCTGACACATGACCAGCAGTTTCATCTAAAGGAATTGGCTGACCATTATTGGCAGCTAAAGAATTTACACCCTGAAACTGATTTTCTTCATCAACTAAAAAATCGAAATTAGGTGCAACTCCAATTCCCAAAATATGGGCAATCTCATGAAGTGCTACAGAAATAAAATCGCTACGATTGGGATCAGTTGCTCCTAGAGAAAAATCCCAATTAGCTGTAGAGTTAAAGGCGATTGTCCCCACCCAAGGTTCAAAATCTGTAACTACTTCTCCCGAATCTCGAAAATTGCGAGTAATCCTTCTTTGAAAAAGATCTCCTTGAAGATCTCCACCATCAACTTGTGCTTTAGCCAGAACAATTAGATTGTTATTGGTCTCATCTTCTCCTAAAACCTTTTGAGATAAGTTACTAGCATGATCTAGACAACCATGACAACAACAGCCCTTAAAATGGAAATGGGAATCAAGATGCTCTTCTTCTGTAATAGTATGTCCAACCGCATTATCAATTGAATTAGTCCCACCAACAAAAATTACTAGATCATCAATTTCAGTATCCAAAACTATATTTTCGGTAGCTCCAGTTACGGGATTTGTAATCGTAAATTCGGCACCTACAGGAATATTTTCAAATTCATCTTGTAATAAATTAGACCAAATTGTTCCCGCTGCTTCTAAGGCGTCACGTCTTGCTACATCATTAAAAAAACCTTGGCTATCTAAACTATAATCAAATTTAATTTCCATGATTTTCTGCGACTAGTAATTTATATATCTCTAGTCTTTGCTTTGAAAGTAATTATTGCCAGGTAATAATCAGTTATTTTTATGTAAAGATTCAGTATTGTATTACTTATCTTTTGGGTATTTTTTTTGTTATTTGTGTAAATTACAGGGAACTTAATCGTGGTAATAAGAAATATACTAAAACATAGTTATTAACTCTGAATTAATGAAACAAGGTAATTTAGTAGAAGTTAGCATTACTGATCTCAATACCAGTGGAGAAGGGGTAGGAAGAATCAATGGCCAAGTTATTTTTGTCCCTGACACGGTTACTGGCGATCGTGCTTTGGTAAGATTAACTAGAGTCAAATCCAAATATGCAGAAGGTCAATTACAAAAATTATTGATGTCATCAAGCGATCGCATTCGTCCTAGATGTATCGTAGCGGATAAATGTGGAGGTTGTCAGTGGCAACATGTTAACTGGGAACATCAATTACTAAGCAAACGCCAACAAGTTATTCAATCGCTACAACGTATTGGTAGTTTGCCAGAAATGCAAGTGCAGCAAACATTGCATACTGCCGAGGATCTACACTATCGCAATAAGGCTACCTATCCCTTAGGAATTTCTACAACAGGTAACTTACAAGCTGGTTACTATCGCAAAAATAGTCACAAAATAGTCAATCTCAATCAATGTCCAGTACAAGATTCCCGCCTCAATTTGTTATTAAAAGAAATCAAACAAGATATTCAACAACAAGGTTGGTCAATTTATGATGAAACTAATCAAACTAATAGTAATCAAGCTCGACTACGTCATTTGTCCTTAAGAATTGGTCATCACACAGGAGAAATTTTAGTCACTCTAGTTGCTACGGACAATAAAATACCAGGACTTATGGAACAAGCAAAAATCTGGATCAGTAGATATCCTAACCTAGTGGGGGTTTGCTTAAATATTAATCCTGATCGCACTAATAGAATTTTTGGGGATCAAACCCATACTATTGTAGGAAAACCTTATCTTAAAGAAAATTTTGGGGGATTAGAATTTAGAATTCTCTCTGATACCTTTTTTCAAGTAAATACTGCCGCTGCTGAACTTTTGTTAAATAAAATTATTCAAATACTTCATCTTCAAGGCAATGAAATCTTAGTTGATGCTTATTGTGGTATCGGCACTTTTACCCTTCCTCTAGCCAAAAAAGTTAAGCAAGCAATTGGCATCGAAGTTCATGCAGCTTCAATTATGCAAGCTCAACAGAATGCAGCAATTAACCAGATTACCAATGTTGATTTTTACACTGACAAAGTAGAAAAATACTTGCAAAAATTAAATGTAGTAGCGGATATTGTTCTCTTAGATCCTCCCCGTAAAGGTTGCGATCGCCGAGTAAGCGAAACTTTACTAAACTTACAAGCACCTAAGATTGTTTATGTGAGTTGTAAACCCGCAACTTTAGCTAGAGATCTTCAATTATTATGTGGTTCTGGTATTTATGAACCGAAATTAATTCAACCAATTGACTTTTTTCCCCAGACAAGTCATGTTGAGTCTCTAGTACTACTAGAAAAGAGATAGAACAGTAGTGCTGTCGCTTGTCCATAGCTAATTATGTTCTTAGTGAAATAGCCAGTTCAACTTGTAGGACAGTAAATCAAGTTAGTAGGTACAAGCTTAAGAGTTGATTTTGAATTTCCTTGATTAACAATTTTTAGTATAATAGAGAAAACAAGCTACAAAACCAAACGAGGGAAACTATGGTTTTAACGATTCAATTACTCCTCGAATCGAGAAATATCAGGTATCGGTATAACTTGTTCAACTAGTGAAGTATAATTGCAAGCAAGATTTTCATCTTATCTTAAGATTTAGTTCGCTCATAACTACAACATTTTGTTTATGGAGATATTAAGCTGTGAGAGAACATAGCAGTAAGCTTACCTGGCATCGAAACTCTTGGTTTACACATCAAAAAATGGAGCAAACCAGATGAGGATTAAAAACAAAATTACGAACTTAGATACAGGTTTCCCCCATCAATCAGAAATTGTAGTTTAGAGGTTGTGACCAGTGATTGCGCTCCCAATTCCCTGGAATAAAAGTAAGTGTAGTAGCGTGAGTTTTGCCTCAACTCTCTACCTTTACCCTATTTTAGATTTACTTTTAATCCATATTCCTTCACAGTGGAAAGCTGAGATTAGATTAGGTTTACAAGAGGCTTTAGTTAATGCAGCTAAACATGGTAATAAACTCGATCCCAATAAAACTATCGTAGTTGAATTTAATGTCACGCCTACTGAATATTATTGGATCATCAAAGATGAAGGTATCGGCTTTGCCCCTCAATGTCCTTGTCATTCTAATACGGCAGAACTGCCTTTAGATTTGCCCGATGAAGAAGCAGAAAGTGGTAGAGGGTTATGTATTTTGCATGAGGTTTTTGATTTAGTTCATTGGAACACAGAAGGCACTCAAGTTTTTCTAGCCAAACAAGTTAACAATAAAGACCGTAATCAACCAATAATCTTGTAACTGGGATTATTTTTTAAAATGATGAGGGCTGAAGGATGAGGGATGGGACAATTTCCAGCAACGAGTCCCTCGTAAAGATAATTTTTAATTGTCAACTATCCATTATTAACTATCAACTATATTAATGGCTAAGCAGAAATTATTAACAGCAACTGGATTATATAAAAGTTTTGGAGGTGTCAAAGCGGTTAATAATGCTCAAATCCATGTAGAGCATGGTAGCATTACCGGTTTGATCGGACCTAACGGCGCTGGAAAAACAACCCTATTTAATCTGTTATCTAATTTTATTAGTTCTGATCGAGGAAAAGTAATTTTTGATGAGCAACAGATTCATCATTTAACTCCTCATAAAATTGCGCAACAAGGTTGTATTCGGACTTTCCAAGTGGCACGAGTACTATCTCGATTATCAGTATTAGAGAATATGCTGCTTGCTAAACCTGGACAAACTGGAGAAAACTTCTTTAAAGTTTGGTTGCAACAACAACAATTGAGGCAGGAAGAAAGAGCTAATAAAGAAAAAGCCATGGATATTTTAGAATCCGTTGGTTTAGCAGCCAAAGCTGATGATTATGCCGGAGCATTATCTGGTGGACAAAGAAAACTTCTAGAAATGGCAAGGACTTTAATGGCTGATCCTAAGCTAGTTCTCTTAGATGAACCTGCTGCGGGAGTCAATCCGACTTTGATTGGCCAAATATGCGAACATATTGTGAATTGGAATAAGCAGGGCATTTCTTTTTTAGTTATCGAGCATAATATGGATGTGATTATGTCATTATGCGATCGCGTTTGGGTATTAGCAGAAGGAACAAATTTAGCTGATGGCACGCCAGAAGAAATTCAAAATAATCCTGATGTGCTAGAGGCTTATTTAGGAGAATAATTTTTGAGAAATTTAAGTTAATTATGGCGATTATTCTCACTAACGATGATGGGATCGATGCTCCTGGTATTAAAGCTTTACAACAAGCAATTCAAGCCCATGAATGTATAGTTGTGGCACCGAAACGCCAATATTCTGGTTGTGGACATCAAGTTACAACCCATAAAGCAATACATTTAGAAAAGCGAGCGCTTAATGAATATGCAGTAGATGGCACTCCCGCCGATTGTACTCGAATTGCTATCGATCAGATCAAGCAAGATCCCAAATGGATTTTGTCAGGCATTAACGCAGGAGGCAATTTAGGCACCGATGTTTATATTTCTGGGACAGTAGCAGCCGTTAGAGAAGCAGCGATCCATGGGATCTCGGGAATCGCCATTTCTCATTGGATCAAAAAACCGTTAGTCATCGATTGGGAAGTAGCAACCCAGCAAACGGCGAGAGTATTACAAACATTATGGAATTATTCTCTTCCCCCCAAAAGCTTTTGGAATGTGAATTTACCTCATCTCGAACCAGGAGCAAAAGAACCAGAAATTGTATTTTGTAAACCAAGTATTGATCCCCTTCCTCTAAGTTTTCGCCAAGAGCAAGATTGGTATTATTACCAAGGGGAATATAGTCAACGCGATCGTACCCCTGAAACTGATGTTGATGTTTGCTTCTCGGGAAATATTGCTATTACTTTAATTTCTCTTTAATCCCTACAAAATCGTATTCTGTCGACTGCAATGATAATTGTCAGAACAAAAAATACAGTTCCGATCAGAATTCTTTTAAACGAATTTTGCATCTTGTCGGATCATTCCAGAAATTTATGATTATTGCTAATACTTGGTTATCTAATCTTAGTCGGTCGGCACATTTTGTATTTAAAGATACATAATTTAAGGGGCGAGGAGTAAGAAGCAAGAAACAAGGAAAATTACGAACGTAGCATGCTATATCCCTACTTACTTATTACTTACTCCCCTACAACCTATTTACCGTTGAATTGTACTAACTTCCAAGATGGGACAAAAAATTGCTCATTGAAAGGCGTACGCTCATGGTTACCAGGTCTCTCGGTACGTGGTGGTAATTCAATAGGATCGGGCGTCATATCCACATAGGGAATCTTGGTCAGAATATGACTGATACAATTGAGACGTGCCGTCTTTTTGTCATCAGCCTTGACAGTAAACCAAGGCGCTTCGGGAATATTGGTATGGGTAAACATGGCATCTTTGGCTTGGGAATATTCCGCCCAACGCTTAAGTGATTCGAGATCCATCTGGCTTAACTTCCAACGACGAGCGGGATCATTTGCCCGAGCTTGGAAACGGCGCTCTTGTTCCTCATCGCTGACAGAAAACCAATATTTCAACAAAATAATCCCCGATCTGACTAACATCCGCTCAAATTCTGGACAGTCTTGCATGAATTTCCGATACTGTTCATCGGTACAAAAACCCATCACTTTCTCTACACCAGCGCGATTGTACCAACTGCGATCAAAGCAGACAATGTCTCCTGCTGCTGGCAAATGAGCGACATACCTTTGGAAATACCATTCTGTCTTTTCGCGATCGCTCGGTGTCCCCAATGCCACAACTCGGCATCCCCGAGGATTCAGGGGTTCGGTAATGCGTTTAATGGTTCCCCCCTTACCCGCAGCATCCCGTCCTTCAAACAAAATGACAATTTTGGTACCAGTATGTTTAACCCAATATTGCATTTTTACTAGTTCCAATTGCAGACGAGCCAGTTCTTTTTCATAAACTTTTCTGGACAGTTTAGAACTGCCTTCTGACTCAGAGATCTGGTAGAACAATCTTCGTTCGGAGTTTTGCAGCTTGGCTTTTTTCTGCTTCTTCTGATTCTTTAGTTTTTTCTTCGCTTTCTTTTTTTTCTTATCTTTTTTTGTAATATCTAATTCTAGGAGATTATTCTTGGTACTCACTGGTTTATTATGATTGCTGTTCATCAGTTTATTTTTCATAATCAACAACATATAGCTCTGTATAAATTGATCAGCCTTACTAAAGGGAAAGAGTTAGATTTCAAGGGATAAGGAGTAATTACCTGCGAATATTTAAATATTTCTGCTTTTTAAGCACCTTGCATCAAATAGTGATTTCCTAACCCTAAATGATTTTATGATAGAAAATTAAAAATTGACAAGTTATATTTTAAATCAAAAAAAATGCTAAAAATACTAAATTTTGCATATTTTAAAAAGCCGATAAAGAAAACACCACTTCTAGTAATAAAGTTGGCGTCTTTTGTTTTTTAATAACCGTAAGACTATCGGCAAATAATTGAGAGTGACGTTAAATTCTAGCTTCTTTAAATTTAGGCTAACTTAATTATTAATGATTGGAGGTAAAAGCTTTACATTTATACATAAAGTTTTTGCTTAGAAAGACAAGAAAAGATTTATATGATTGGCACAATTCTAGCTGGTTAAGCAAACGAAAAGATTTTTCAATTAGCTCGCAGTTGTGATATCTATGGCAACAAAGGATTTATTGGCGACGAGTGGCAAGAAGAGATTACTTGCTCGACGGGAAATCGTATTTGGACGATACAACGCTGTCATCAAAACCAGCAGGCTTCTCTTCAAAAACTCTCCGTTGAGCACTACGGTAAGTTTTACAATATTTAGAATTTAATTAAAACTAAAAATACTAAAATGCCAGAACAAAAGAAAGTTGTAGTTATCGGTGCAGGTTGGGCAGGTTTAGCTGCCACATCCCATTTAGTTCAGCAAGATTATGCGGTTACTCTTCTCGAAGCAGCACCCTATCCTGGTGGGTTAGTAGCGGGTTGGAAAACTATAGGGGGGAAATCTGTTGAGGGAGGAATTCATGGTTTTTGGTATCCCTACCGCAATATTTTTAGTAAGGTTAAGGAATTAGGACTGGAACCTTTTACCCGTTTTACGCGATCTTCTCAATATTCTCCTGCGGGTTTAGAGGTAGAATCACCGATTTTTCAAGATGAACCCCTTTTACCTACTCCTTTGGGGACATTTATCTATACTAAGTTTAAACGGCTTCCTTTAAGCGATCGCCTTTCGGCTTTACCACTACTATATTCGATAATCGATTTTGATAATTCCCCTGAAGCTTGGCAACGTTATGACAAAATAACTGCCAGAGAATTATTTAGACAGTATGGCGTTTCTGAAAGACTTTACCAGGAATCCTTTGAACCAATGTTGTTAGTGGGTTTATTCGCCCCAGGAGAACAATGTTCGGCAGCGGCAGCTTTGGGTATGCTTTACTATTTTATTTTGGCTCACCAGCCTGATTTTGATGTGGTTTGGTGTCGCGGCACTGTAGGAGAAAAAATTTTTCAACCCTGGATTACTGAAATCGAAAAAGCTGGCGGTAAAGTACTGACTAATAAACGAGTAAGCGACATCGTGGTTGACGAGACGGGAAAAGCAGTAGGGGTTAAATGTGGAGATGAGTTTTTTGCTGCTGATGCGGTGATTTCTGGAGTAAGTGTCACAGGGATGAAAAAGATTGTTGCCAGCAGTAGCCAATTAAATAACTATGCCCAATTCCGTAACTTGGCTAATCTCAAAGGGATTGATGTGTTAGCTACCCGTCTCTGGTTTGATCGCAAAGTTGATATTCCCTTACCTTCTAATGCTTGCTTTGGTTTTGATGCCACAACTGGTTGGACATTTTTTGATCTCAACGATCTCCATGATGAATATCATGATGAACCCAATACCGTCATTGAAGCAGATTTTTATCATGCCAACCAACTATTACCGATGAGCGATCAACAAATTATTGATAAAGTCCATCGTGATGTAACTACATGTATACCTGCTTTTGGTACAGCCAAAGTAGTCGATAGCAGCGTAATTCGGGTTAAAGAAGGTGTCACCCATTTTTTCCCAGGTAGTTATCAGTATTTACTGTCGGCAAAAACAGAGATTCCCAATCTATATATGAGTGGTGATTGGATTGTCACTCGTCATGGTTCTTGGTCCCAGGAGAAAGCTTATGTCACAGGTCTCGAAGCTGCTAATTTAGTTGTAGAAGAATTTGGCATGGGGAGCAAGGCAAATATTATTCCTATTGAACCTGATGAACCTCATATTCAAGTAGCAAGAAATATTAATCGAACAATTAGAGACTGGACAAAATTTTTACCTAATTTTTGGTAATTCGCGATCAGCGAAACTGGAACTACGCGCTCGCGTTTTCGCAATCTTCAATTATTCTCTCAAACATTACTAAATCACAGTGCAATAATATTTAACTTGGAAATTCGGACAATTAGAAAGAAATAATACACCAGATGAACAAATCGAACAGAGATGCGATATATACGATGGGGCGTAGTCAAGAGAAGACAGAGCCCTTGATCCAACAATCGCAACTTTATGGAGGCATAACACAGCGTTTTCTGTCTTAGAAAAATCTCAACGTCGTCAATTAATTAATGCTGCCCATGAAATTAATTTATTAGGCTATGACACTACTACTGAGATAGAATCTATTTTTGACCAAGCTGAAGAGAAAATATTTGTCTGATTAGGTAGGGGGTTGGCACTGCTAAACCCCTACATTGTCTGTCGTATTCTTTATTCAAATTGGTATTAGCAAGTATATACGTGGTAATATTTGACTTAGAAGTAACTTAATTTGTAGACAAATAGATGGATGGCTACGAAGAAAAAAGGTAGGGCTCGCAACCCCAAAGGCGTGAATCAATATGCAGCAGGGAAAGGACTAGGAAAGAAGGATTCGGCTTTGTATCTAAAAATATCGAGCAAAGACAAGGAAAAATTGAAGGAAGCAGCTAGAAAGCGGGGGTTAAATCTAACCAGTTGGTTACTTTCGATTGCACTGGAAGCAGCAGAAGGGTGATTGTTTAAATGGATAATCGATTTGAAAATTGTTTGCGGATGGAGTTTGAGACCAAGCAAGTAACAAGAACACAATTCGACCTAATTGCTTCTATTCGGTTTGGGATAGAACAAGTTTCAATACATTATGGAAAAGCACAATTTGCCATCAAGAAAGGGAAACTGAAAGTCAATTTAGTTAATGGAGAGGTGCCACTTAAAAATATTAAGCTCTATAAAATTTTAGAAACGAAAGAGGAAATTAAATCACAACAAGGAGTAACACAAGAAGACAACACTGGAGTTAATTTAGGTTGGAAAAATCCAGGAATATATGCTGGTAGCAAAAAAACTAAGCAAAACGGGCAAGAATATATTGTTAAGGAATATTTAGTCAAAACTAAAGGTGGTTTGAGCGACCCTGTTTGGATTTTTGAAGCAACAGCTAATAATGACATTCTTGAAGGTTTACTCCAGCAAACATCATTAGCAACAGTTAATGTAACTGGAAACCCTTGTGTTTCGTTAATTACTTTTGAAGTAGAAAACACAGAAGATATTTGTTTGCTTAATGGCGACACATTTTTGCGGAAGAACGTAGATAAGAAAAAAATGTTGGTAATAGAGAGGAAGATAGTGCGCCGTTTTCTTGACGAACTGCTACAAGAAAAAACCTATTTGAGTCGCGTGAAGTTGGTATATGGATGAGGAAAGATTTGATCGGGAAATAGAAGCTGCGATCGAGCAAATTGAAAATGCAGAGACAAAAAAATTATCCGAACTGGCAAAAATTGCTGGTTTAGATTTGAAGCGAGATTTTGTCGGTGTCGATCTAAGCGATGAAGATTTGAGCAATGACCTTCTCAGTGGTGCCGACCTCAGTGGTGCCAACCTCAGTGGTGCCGACCTCAGTGATGCCAACCTCAGTGATGCCAACCTCAGTGATGCCAACCTCAGTGATGCCGACCTCAGTGATGCCGACCTCAGTGATGTCAACCTCAGTGGTGCCAACCTGAGAAATACAATAATCAATGAGGAGACAAAACTTGATGATAAATGGCGGCGTTTAACTAATCTTCGCCCTCAGGATAACATTATGCTCATCGGTAGAACTCTTCTAAGTCGGTACAAAATTGTCAGTAAAATAGGCAGCGGTGGGTTTGCAGACACATACCTAGCTCAAGATATCGCTTTACCTGATGATCCTCCCCGCGTGGTTAAACATCTCAAACCTAAAGACCCCAATCCCAATGTTTTTCCTATTGCCAAAAGACTATTTGAGAGAGAAGCTGAATTTCTCTATCGTCTTGGAGAACACGACCAAATTCCCCGTCTGTATGCTCACTTTGAAGAAGGGGGTGAATTCTATCTGGTGGAAGAATTTGTAGATGGGGATGACCTGAAGAAAGAAATTGTTCCGGGGAAACCACTAAGTGAAGAGCTTTCTATCAAATTGTTACAGGAAATATTAGAAGTTCTGGCGGTTGTTCATCAACAAAATATCATTCACAGAGACATCAACCTCAGCAACATCATGCGACGGAAACGGGATGGGAAATTGGTGTTGATTGATTTTGGTGCAGTTAAGGAAATCAGTGTTTTAACAGTTAATTCTCAGGGGCAGCAAAGTCGAACTGTTCAGATTGGTACACCTGGTTATATGCCTCCCGAACAAGCTATGGGGAACCCGAAGCTAGCCAGTGATATCTATGCAGTAGGAATGATAGTCATTCAGGCTTTAACTGGAGTGCCGCCTAACCAACTAGAAACGGATAAAAAAAACTGTGAAATTATCTGGCGTAATGGGATTTCTGTGAACGATGAGCTAGCAGATATTTTAGACAAGATGGTGCTTTATGACTTCCGGCAACGCTATCAGAAAGCGGCTGAAGTTATAGAAGTTCTTAAACCTCCAAATCCACCTCCAGACATGCCAGAAAAACCCGAATCAAACGAATCCTTAGCACTGCTAAGAGTTATGTTCCAAGACGATTCAGAAGTTCTAAAACTATTAGATCTAAGGAATTTTGATCTGCAAGAAAAAGAGGCAGAGAAACTGATTGAAATGTTAAGAGAGCATAGTAAGCTATTTGCTGTTCCTATTAACTTATATGTTACTGGGCGCACAGGTGCAGGAAAAAGTTCTTTAGGCAATAGCCTTCTAGATGAAAGCCAGAATATCCTGAAAATAACTGGTCATATGAACTGTACATCTGCTGTACAGTTCTTCAAGATGCCATCCAATCTTTGTTTTTATGACTTGCCTGGTGCTGGGAGTAATGAAGATTATGAAAACGTCAACAGGGCAGCTTTGTTAATCGAGCAAATTGAGGATGAAGATGAGGAACCTCCTATTACTAAGATTTCGGAATTTGAACTGCGAGACTATTCAGATTTTCTAAACACAGGGAAACCAGCTCCGGATACCATAGCAGTTGAAGATTGGCAATTTGACGAAGAATATCAAGAAGTATTTGCGCCAGATGTCATTCTCTATGTGGTTGCTCCGCATATGCAGTTTCTAAAGGATGATAAACGTTACTTGAGAGCGTTACTTAAATCTCAGCAGAAGCAGAGCAAGTATAACAAAGTTATTTTCGCCCTCAATCTTTTTACTAAAGATGGGGTGCAGATGTCTACTCCTGAAAATATTGAGGACGCTAAGAATAAAATTATCGAGACTTATCAGAAAATCTACGAAGATGCTCCACCAATTGTTGAGATTGACTCTAAGACTGGTAAAGGCATCTCTGAAGTAACGGAATTTATTAGCCAACTTTTGCCACAAGAGAAACTTGGAAAGCTAAAAAAAGCGTTAGGCGGTAAGCTAAAACAAATAGCTCAAAAAGAGCTTAATCGTCAATTTCTAAATCTAGTGATTCGGATTGCTTGTCGTATAGCGAATTATAAGGTTGACCAAAAAGTCGGAGAGAAAGAACTACTACGGGAAATAGCTTTAGCAATCAGTACTTATGCTGTAATGGTTTTCGGTAGTGCAGATACTGCCGATGAAAGAAAAATAAATAAGATTATAGAGGCTGATTCTCAAAAAGTTAAGAAAAAGCAGACAGAAAAAATTATAGAGACAAGACCTGAATACAAAGACAAAAAAGTATTAATAGAAACGAAACCCCGTAAACCTAAAAAAGTGCGCGAAGAAGTCAAAAAAATAGTTAACAAACCAGGTTTTATGAATAAACTGAAGAGAGGAGCTGGCTTTCTACTTGGAAATGAAGATTGGGGAAAAGAAGTCGAAATAGAAACAATAACCCAAAAAATTCCTCGGCCACCAAAAAAGATATATCAGACAATCAAAATAGTTAGTGGAGAAACTACACGAGTAGTCGGAAAAGAATACCTTGAAGGTAGTTATCCAGTAATAAAGTTCTTAATCAGACTTGGGTTAGGATTTCAGTCCTATTTCAGTGCTGAAGATTCTTCAAAAAGCTTGAAAGATTGTCAGAAAGACGCAGAACTTGTTGTGGAACGAAAGCTTTCTCCTTTCAAATCTGAGATTGAAGCTGAAATCAAAAACAAAACTCCTGATACAGAGCAGAAGCTTATCCAGATCTTAGAGCAAGCCCTAAAAATTAGCTAACTTGAGTGTGGCTTGACGAAAATTAAAGTGATACTTCTTCAAACCAGAATCTAGGACAAAAATCTCATGTCATTCGATTGCTTTCCAACGCTTCAGGTAATGTTTGCAGACAAGCCAGATCTTCTAGAAGCTAATTCCTTGGAAAATCTGGAGTCAGAGGTACTCATTCGAAAACTTAGAGAGCAAAATAAGTTGTTTACTACGCCCATTAACATTTATGTTACTGGGCGTACAGGTGCGGGAAAGACCACTTTAGGAAATAGTCTTCTTGATTCAAATCAAGCAGCAATGAGAACCGATGGTCGTCAGGACTGTACAAATAGCTTGCAGTTATTTCGACTAGTAAGCAACTTTCTTTTTTTTGATTTACCTGGATCTGGAAGCAATGAGAAGTTTGAAAATATTAACAGAGCTATACTGTTACTCTCCCAAATTGAGGATATAGAATTTGATATTCCTCGTATCAAAGAGTTTCAAATATTAGACTACTCTAATTATTGTCAGACCAAAAAAGTAAAGAAAAACTGTATAACAGTTCAAGAGTGGCAATCTCCGACTAATCAACAACATGTTGCACCCGATCTAATTCTCTACTTAGTTGCCCCACAAATGCAGTTTTTGCGCTTGGATAAAAAATACCTAAGAGAGCTTCTAAAATCTCAGCAAACAAAAAATAGGAATAGTAAAGTTATTTTTGTCCTTAATACTTTTTACCGAGAAGGGCAAGCTCTATATACCGAACAAAATTTTGAAGATGTTCGCAAGCAAATAACTGAAATTTATCAAAACTATTATTCAAGTAATCCTGCCATTTTTGAAGTTAATTGTCTAACTGGTTCTGGATTTAAAGAAATTATTCAATACATTAATAAAATTTTACCAAAGGAAAAATTAGGTGGAATAGAGCAACTACTGAGTAATGACCTGAGAGAACTTGCTGAAAAAGAGCGAGATCGTCTTTATCAGCACAATCTTATTCAGTTTGTTAGCCGTGTTGTTAGACATAGTGTTGGCTTGAAACTTGGAAATAAAGATTTACTGTGGGAGGCAGCATCAGCTATTAAGAAGTTTGGTTTTGCTACTTATAAAAGTAAGGCTATAGTCACTAATTTTGACTCAGTAATTAATGGTCGTGTAAACAAAATAAAAAAACTTCGGACAAACCAAATCAAGGTTGAAAAGGTAAAGAGTAAGACCAAAAAGTTCAATAACTATACCATTAAAAAAGAATGTGTAATGAAGAAGAAAGATATATGGCTTGGGAAATTTATTTGGAAAGATATTGTAACGAAAAAAAGAAGTTTTAAGTGTGAAGTTGTAACGGGAAAAAAGAATAAAATTGTTTACACTGAATTTCTAAAGGCTGGCTATCCAACAATATTATTTTTGTTAGGACTAGGATTGGGAGTTAAAAACTTTTTTTCCCATTGCGAGGAATGGGAAATTATCTTACAAAAAAGTGAAGAGATTGTGGAAAAGAAGTTAGCTCCATTCAAGACTCAAATTAAGCAACTTGTGGAAAGTATTAATCCATATGCCGAGCGGGATTTGAGTATTCTTATACAGAAGGCATTGCTCAAATAATGAATTGAGAAACATAAAATTTTACTTAAATACTCCACCAATTGTTGAGGTTAATCTTTTTACCACCAAAAGAAGTTAGCATGGGAACTCCCATAATAGGTGCAATTTCCTGGGCTATCATCAAGTTTTTTTGGGCTGTTGATACCCGTTTTCCTATCATTCGGCCTTTTGTTCAGCGCTTGATTGGGAGCTTTGCCCAACGCCGAGAAGCAGAAATTATTATTACCAGTCCTAATGATCTAGATTATCTCTATGATTATCATCCGATGTTAGAAAGTGAGAGAAATCCTTCCCTCCTCAAACAATTTTTTACCACAACTTTCACCGCTTACGATATTGCCGTCTTCGTGCCAAGAAATAAATTAGTGGAACTGTTATCCTTCATTCATACTTTAGGCAAAAAGTTTAAAAATCAACGTCCGCGAAAATATTTTAAGAATTCAATTGGTGCACGCTATGTAGGAAAGTCCACCAAATCTGCTATGGCAGGCAATTTTGAGGTTGAATCTTATTCAGTAGATATCTTTTTCAGTACAACAGATTTAGACTTTGCTGAAGCTGTTCAAGATGAACTAGCGAAGAAGTTTAAGCTGCGACCTCATTGGGGTAAAACGATCTTAAAGTCATATCTACTAGAAAATTTCCCTCCTCAGGTGCTGGAAAATTTTCAACAAAAGCGTCAAGAATATTATAGTTCCGAACTATTACGACCAAATCTTGGTGAACTTGGTTCAAAACTATAACCACAACTGAGCCACATTAAGGGAATGGTGACAGAGTTGACCGTAAGCCTTACTTATTCTCTTTATTTCTTATTTTGAGAGTCTATTTTCATAAACCACGAAATAAACTTTTTTTACTAACTTTTATGAAAAGTTTTCAATTCTTCCTTGATTATTTACTGAATCACCTGGCGATTGCGAGCTTTGATAGCGATAAATGGGGGGTCATCTTGGAACAAGTCCCAAAACTCATGATTAGCTGCAACCGAGAGCGCTTTATGAGGAGCGAGAAACTCCAATTCTAGTCCTGCAGCCAAAGCTGCATTCCGATAGGTTTGTGGGCTCCACCAATAATTGGTAATCTTCATCTTCACGGGCTCTGTGAGAGCCCAAACTACTCTAGACCCCTCGATACGAGGCGTTTCACACTCCTTAACGAATCCGTATTTCTGATAACCAGGATAGGTCTGTTCGGAGTTAAATGGATTATCATTTATTCCCAAAAATAACCCGTCTGGCTTTAATGATGCTGCAATAGTTTCAAAAAAGTCTTTGAGAGCATTCTGGGAAGCCGCGTAATTAAGAAGCCAGAAACCGGTCACAACATCAAAGGTTTGTGCAGGGCGATAATAACGTGCATCTGCTACTCTAAATGTCACCTGTGCTGTGTCGGCAAACTCTTTTTTTGCTAGTGCAATCTGGTCTTGTGAAAGATCAATAGCTTCGACCGAGGTCTTCCTTTCAAGAATAGAACGGATATGAAATCCTCCTCCACAGCCCAAATCAAGTACCCTCGATCCAGGTGTGATCTCC
This sequence comes from Xenococcus sp. MO_188.B8, assembly GCA_030065615.1. GTDB lineage: Bacteria > Cyanobacteriota > Cyanobacteriia > Cyanobacteriales > Xenococcaceae > Xenococcus. Next base: position 20,798 of record JASJDR010000109.1, read on the forward strand.
CGAAGCAAAAATTCTACAGTTGAGTTCTCAAAGACCTCACGCCATAAGGCTTGTTTAGTCATTTGATAAGTGTCGGCTAACCCCTCATACCCGACAATCTCTGTATTGGGAATATCTGTGGTCATGATACAAGAACCTTCTTAAAGGATAGTAGCGTTAGAATGCCCAAAAATGTTCGGGAAATTCCAGAATAACAAACATCAAGATCTCATGAATAAATCTGAGATGAGACTAACAATTATCAGTAATCATGGGAAAAAGAGTGTATTTTTGTTGTGGAATGAAGTTATGAATGCCTTTTTCTCTGATCAACTCACAATAATATGAACAATTTCCCTGACAGCTCCTCAGAGGTAACAGTTCAAGACGCTAGCTCTTTAACCAGCTATCAATTTCGTTTCCAAGATTTCCTGATTGGTGCACAGATGCTTTTCGTTGCTTTTGGCGCTTTGGTTTTAGTGCCCATTTTGGCGGGCTTAGACCCTAATGTTGCTCTGTTTACCTCGGGATTAGGAACTTTATGCTTTCAATTAGTTACAGGGGGGAAGGTTCCTGTCTATCTGGCATCTTCTTTTGCTTTCCTAGCTCCTATCACTTTTAGCGTTGATAAATACGGTTTACCGGCAACTTTATCTGGACTAGCTACGGCTGGCGTGGTTTATCTCGTTTTGAGCCTAATTATTTTCTGGCGCGGTTCAGAAATTGTGATGCGAATTTTACCTGCAATTGTGACTGGTCCAGTAATTATGGTTATCGGTTTAAGTTTAGCTCCGACAGCAGTGAGCATGGCTTCCGAAGCTGGCCAAGGATACAGTGCAGCAATGGCTATCGGGGTAGCTACAGTTTCTCTCTTGACAACTATATTGACCGCGATTTTAACCCGAGGTTTTTTAAGATTAATTCCCATCCTAATTGGAATAGTTTCAGGTTATCTCGTATCCTTAATTTTAGGTTTGGTCAATTTTACGAATGTTGCTCAAGCCCCCTGGTTAGCAATTCCCAGTTTTACCACACCAAGTTTTCATCTCCCAGCAATTCTATTTATCTTGCCTGTGGCAATTGCTCCAGCGATTGAACATATTGGAGATGTCTTAGCAATTGGTTCGGTCACACAAAACAATTATCTGAGAGATCCAGGAATTCATCGAACTTTGTTGGGTGATGGCATAGCGACTAGTTTGGCGGCATTTTTAGGAGGGCCACCCAATACTACTTATTCAGAGGTGACAGGAGCTGTAGCCCTCACCAGAGCTTTCAATCCTGCCATCATGACTTGGTCGGCAATTATCGCAATTTTGCTCTCATTTTTTGGGAAATTGGGGGCTATCTTACAAACTATTCCAGTTCCGGTGATGGGTGGGATTTTAATTATTTTATTTGGCACGATTGTGGTGATTGGGATCGACAGCATGATTCAAGCTGGAGCAGATTTATTACAACCTCGCAATCTTGTAATAGTTGGGTCAATTTTAATCCTAGGAGTAGGCGGGATGAGCATCAAGGCGGGAGAATTTGCTTTGGAAGGAATCGGGCTATCTAGTATCGTGGGAGTGTTATTCAATTTGCTACTACCTCAAGGCGAAAAGAAACCGAACTAAGCCCAGTATCATAATGAGTGAATATCTAGAATTTGCCGCAAGCAACAATTATGGATTACGAATTTACGACATAGACGGTACTATAACAACACCAGGTAATGATTTATGGTATTTGACAACTCGTTCCCTGTCGGACGATTGCAGCAGATTTGACCAATATGTTGCATTGTGGAGAAAGGGCTTGAAGAATGGAGCTGCTCCCTATGAATCATCTAAGTTGATGATGCAAAAAGGTCTTGAATGTATGGGGAACAACGGCAATGCATCTCGCATCAAACAAAATGCCAGAGCAATATCTGACGAGATCATTAATAAAAATCAATATTATTCAGCCGCCATCAATCACATCTGCGCATCTATCGATGCTGGCTTCCAAGTTGTTTTATCGACCACAAATTATTGCGAGGGAGCTGAAGCTTTTTTGGAAATATTAGTCGAGTATGGCTTGGTTAAAGATTATCATCAAGATCAAATCATGGTTTCTGGTTCTATTGTTGATTGGAAAACCTGGGCAATTAATCATTTCAACATGGGAGAAGACAAAAATGTCGGGATTTCTAACACCTTGAAAATACCAGTTGAAGAACTATCTATTCACACAGATTCAGCTTATGGTGACGATCCTCAGGGGAATGATTTAGGTATTTTGTCTCTTTCAGCCAAAGCCTTTGTCATCGCTAATCAAAAAAACTCGGAAGTGCTCCTCCCTGCCAATATGATTCGTACTTCCTGGGAAAATATCCTCGAAAATCATTTCTGATAGTAACAGCAGGAAACATCAAAATTTTTTAATTATCTCATCAATTACAGAATCCTTGATGCTATATCCTGCAGAGTCATCATCCTTAAAGTTATTTGGTGCAGCTACTTGTTACGATTCTCACAACCAAAGTAAGATTGCTATATTAAATATCAAACCCAATCTCTAATGCCCTCAATTTGAATTTTGATATGGTACAAGTACCTCTACGCCTCACAACTCAAGAACTGGCTAGCCTGGCTGTGAATCTGATTCGTCAAGCTGGTTGTGAATATGGCGATATTCGCCTTTGTAATTATCGTAATCAAAGATTATCAGCACGCGATCGCTCTCTAAAAAATCTTGCTGATAATGATAGTTCTGGCTTTGGAGTGCGCGTTCTTTTAGATGGAGCCTGGGGTTTTGCCGCTTCTCATCGCAAGACAGCCGAGGAAGTAACTAGAATTGTTAATCTCGCTGTCGATATCGCTAAGGGAAGTCGTTTAAGTCAACAGGAGCCTGTAAGATTAGTTCCCGTTGCTGCCTATCAAGATCAATATATTACCCCGATCGCCATCGATCCCTTTACGATTTCTATTGGGGAAAAAGCAGAATTATTATTAGAGATTAACGATCGCCTATTAAGCTATGGTGACCAAGGCATTAAAAAAGCCTCTTCTTTCCTGAGTTTTACCAAAGAAGATAAAGTATTCGCTTCTACTGAAGGTTCATTGATCGAGCAAACTATCTATCGTAGTTATGCCGGTTTCGGTTGTACCGCGATCGCTAATGGTGATGCTCAAGAGCGTAGTTACGAACGTCCTCCTTTGAATATCGGTTACGAACATATTGATCGCGATGTTTTATTGGGTAATGTAGAGCGAGTTGCTACGGAGGCGATCGCTAAAGTTCAGGCTCCAAAATGGGAACTAGATACTAAAACCATTTTAATTCTCAAGCCTACTAACCTATTTTTAACTATTCACGAATCAGTGGGACACCCCACCGAATTAGACCGAGTTTACGGTTATGAATCCAATTTTGCAGGCACTAGCTTTGCTACTACCGATAAATGGCAAAAACTGCAATACGCTGCTCCTTGGGTCAATTTTGTCGCAGATCGCACCCAAGCTAACGGACGCAGCACCCTAGCCTATGATGACGAAGGAGTTCCCGCTCAAAAATGGTATGTGGTTAAAGATGGGATTCTCAACGATTATCTTACAGATCGCGAAACTGCCTATAGATTAGGGCGCAGTAGCAGTAATGGTAGTGCCTATGCGGATAGTTGGTCTAGTGTACCTATGGTGCGCATTCCCAACCTCGGTTTAGAGCCAGGAAAACCAGGAGGCAGTAATACTGCAACCTTGGATGAGATGATTGCTGATACAGAAGAGGGAATTTTAATCGATGGCATTGGTAGCTACTCGATCGATCAACAACGGCGTAATTTTCAATTTGGTGGGGATGCTTTCTGGAAAGTCGAGAAAGGTAAGATTGTGGGCATGGTGAAAAATGTAACCTATCACAGCATGACTACTGATTTCTGGAATAGGGTAGACGCGATCGGCAGTGAAGCGGAATTAATGCAATGCGGTACTGATATGTGTGGGAAAGGCGAACCAATGCAAGTAGCTCAAATGACCCATGCTTGTGTACCTGTTAGGGTTAAAGATATTCATGTAGGAAGAGCCAATTGAAGAAGGTAGAAGGCAGAAGTCTCAACAATGTCTAATTAATTCTGTCCACCTGCTTATCTGACCGCAGCGAGAGGTTCGCTCTTATGACGCATGTCGCGCTTGCGCTTGCAAAGCGAGGCACTACGCGATCGCTGTTGCAGAATAGCATTAACTGAAGATGAGAACGGTGGGAATCGAACCCATATGCGTAGCGGTATCCTTTAGGACAACCTAGTGATTAAGAGTCACTTGCTCTGCCTAATTGAGCTACGTTCCCAGGCATTTGTGCTTGTGAATCAACTATGATTGTTTAGTTGAAAAACTATTCTAAAATGTCGATGTTACTAGTGCTCTGGACTTTCTAAGACATTTTTATTTCGTTGTTGATCGACAAAAGCCTATTAGCGATCGCTTTTGAGAGTTATCTATTGAGTCCTCGCAAGTGTTGATGATATCTAATAATTCTCATCAACCTAAGAAGCGACTTTGGTCCGATGCCTTTGCCGCCTCAAGCGCTTAGCATCCCAGCTATAAGCTCCCGAGCCGCGAATTAGCAGGGCGAGCGCACCGCCAGCCGTAGCAAAAGCATAGGCAAAGTGCGGTACATCCTTGATGATAATCATACCAGGAATGATAATGGTAACGAGTGCCATCAAAGCCAATAGGGCTGATGCTAAGCGTGTGTAAAAGCCGACAATCATAGCTGCGCCCAAAAGTATCTGGGCAATGCCGAAGATCAGCAGAAAGAGTTTCACATCAATGAACATGAAACCCTGGTAGTCTTTGACGTAAGTCTCAGCTAGTTTAGGCAGGGCTAGTTTTTCATAGCCCCAAAAGATCAGGGTTAAGCCCAGGAAAATCCTTAAGATCAGGCTTTCGTATCTTTCATAGCGACTGAAATCCATTTCTGTTACCTCATGCTTTAAGTACCTTTACAAAATTAAATTCATCAAATTAGAAACTACGAAGGATTGCAGTTAGCAGATTTATGAGGTGTACGAGTATTGATATTATCTGTAGGATAAGTAGTTAGGATAATCCTCCCATCTTCAGTTTTGATGACACCTCTTGCTGGGTAAATATCTCCAATACTAGTTTCAATGGGTTTGATCTCGGCAGGTATGTAATTGGGATTTTCTTGCCCCTGCTCAATTTCATCTACCAGAAGAGAAGTAAGATCAGTCTCTTCCTTCATTGTGATGGGTTTGCCATCAGGAATTAACGGATCAGCCATAAATGGTTCAGTAGGAACGGGAGGGACACCACCTTTTCCTTTTACTGTGAAACTACTAGCTTCTGTTTCTCCTCCTCCAGAACAAGCATTTGCACCCAAGGTTTCTGGTTCAACTACATTATTAGGTAGTTCGATATCGGCTTGAAGTATATTAGTATCGGGAGTAAAGATAGAAACGTTACCATCTAAACCAAATTCGGAACTAGCATCAATATCGTTAGTTCCATTTCCATCAATGGCTTCGCGTTCTTTGATGTTAAAAACTGACTCCGCAGTGATCTTGATATTCCCTCCTTGTCCTTGTTCTGCCCTGGCAATAATGTCGTTACCGTTAATTTGACTGGGAAAAGCAATGATAAACTCAGCATCAATATTGATATTGCCTCCATTGGCTTCTTCAAATGCTTGAGCTGAAATTAAACTTTCCTCTCGCATGATTAAATTGTCATTTATTCCCAGTGTTATATTCCCTCCTTCACCCAATCTGGTTTCTGCTTCCAGAGTTCCTCGATCTAGTTCTATCAAGTTAGCCTCAACTGTTATATTGCCGCCACTGCCTCTGGCACTGCTACTGACATTGACTTCAGCTTGATTAGTGACCGAAAGAGAATCAGTAGTGATGTTGATATTGCCTCCGCTGCCTTCTGCCTCACGAAAACTTCTTGCCAAGATGGCACTGCCATTACCATCACTGCCTATGCCATCTACAGAAAGGCTATCACTAGCATTAATGATCACATTGCCACCATTACCTTGTCCTGAAGTTTCTGAACGGATCTCTGAACCACTATCAACAGCAACAGAAGTAGCATTGATTTCTACCGTACCTGCGTTACCCTGTCCGCCAGTACTAGTATTCAAGAAAGCATCATTAGTCAGAGACAGAGAGTCAGTGGTTATCTTAATGTTACCTGCATTACCTAACCCTGCTGCACTTCTGATTCCACTTTCACTTCCATCAAGCAAGATATTAGAAGCTTTAATGGTTACATTGCCAGCATCTCCCTCTCCTTGAGTATCAGTAACTATTTGAGCGCCATCAGTTAAAGAAAGGTTAGTTGTAGCGAGCTCTACATTGCCTCCGTTGCCTGTAGCACTCTTACGAACTCTGGCAAAGATCCCACTGGGGTCTCCATCAAAAGATATGCTATCTGTAGCACTAATTATAATGTTCCCTGCATTACCTTGTCCTCGAGTATCAGAAGTAAGTACCGAACCATTACGGAGAGAAACGGAATTAGCATTAATTTCTACTGTACCGGCATCTCCTCTTCCCCCAGTATTTGTATTCAAGAAAGCATCATTAGCTAGAGAAAGAGAGTCAGTTGTTATATTAATTTTACCTGCATTAAATATCCCTGACGAGAATGCTGCACTTCTAATTCCACTTTCACTTCCATCAATAACTATATTGGTGGCATCAATAGTGACATCGCCGGCATTTCCATTGCCACTGGTATCGGTAACTATTTGAGCGCCATCAGTTAAAGAAAGGTTAGTTGTAGCGAGCTCTACATTGCCTCCGTTGCCTGTAGCACTCTTACGAACTCTGGCAAAGATCCCACTGGGGTCTCCATCAAAAGATATGCTATCTGT
>JASJDR010000110.1 GCA_030065615.1 Xenococcus sp. MO_188.B8
GAAGTAATATTCATATAACAGCGCAGGTAGTTAATCACCCGCATATCATGTCCTTGGGCTTCTCCTGCCTCTCTAAGCCTTCTAGTTGAGTATAAAGCTGGATCTTGCGACAAAATGGCAATTTTCATATTAAATACTTGTTGACGTTATTGTTTACTAAAACTATTGCTCTTGATGCTGGTTACTTTGAAGAAATGATTTTCCAGGAACGACAAGAAATCGATCTCGCACTGCTTGTCTTCCGAGTAACATTCGGAATCCCATGACATCCCGATTGGTGAGAGTAAGTTCGATCTGCCACTGAATACCGTTTAACTCTACAGTAGTCAAGATTGCAGGGCGCAGTTGAACTTGGCCACCAGAGTTGCGTATTTCTCTATATTCCAATAATTGGGCTTCTGCAGTTACGGTATGTTTACTATCTCGTTGATCGGGATGAACCTGAAAGCGAATCATTTCTTGCCCATCACGCTGGAATTTTTCGACATGAAAAGCGTGTAAAGCAGAAGATCTAGCTCCTGTATCAATTTTTGCCTTAATCTGACTGATACCTAAATTTGGTAAAGCTACAATTTCTCGCCAACCGATCACTAGCAGTTTACTTGTGGAATCTTTAGCTTTGTATTTTTTTATATTCATCAGATTTATCTAGGGATAATGCATTTTTCAGAGAAAAAACATGGAAAGTTACAGGTTGATAATCAGTAGGCCAAAAATTTTTATAGATTGGCAAGTTGCTTTTAATCAATCAAAAATTATGGATCGTATTTTAATCCATATGATACAAGTCAGTTATCCAAAACTGAATTGGTCAGAAATTTTACCCACAATTAAAAATATCTCTCCATCCTCAGTGAAAACTATTGCAGTAAACCTGGAACAACCCCAGAATCTATCCGCATTACTCGAACAGCTATTACCCGAATTTGCCCCTTTGACCTTACATAGATGTTGTAAGATTGCTAAATCAAACGGTAATATTACTTTAGAAGAACAAAAAGTATTAAGTCAAATTGCGATTAAATTTGACCTAGATATCTCAAAATTGGATCGGTAATTTAGCTTTAGAAAACTATTACTTTCAATAATCAAACCGATTAACTAAACAGTTAATTCTATAGAAATACTCGAGTTCTCCGACTTGTTTTTAGCTCAATATCAACAGGATTTAATTCAAATTCTATACAGGAGTGATCGTTCCTAGAATAGTAATCTCTTGGTCATGGCTCTCGATTAGCGATCGCAATTAAAAATTCTCTTCGATATTAAGAATAACTTCAGTGACTCGTAAATCTTGATCGTTTCTTGATTGTCTTTTACTGAATCAAAGATAATATACCTCTTGCAAAATCTTTTTATGATAGATTGAAAAGTCTACTCTTCCCTTCTATCTAAATTATGAACTACGCAAATGCGAAATCAATTTAATTCTGTATTAGTTATGCAAGAGGTCTATTCAACACCAGTAAAAGAATGCTAGCCAGTTAAAATTAAAGCCATATTATGATATTCAAGCCCAATGAAGCAACTCATCGTAATCTTCTTCTGTTTATGGTTTTGGTTCCTGACTCCAGCGATTATCAATGCTGAGCCAATAGAGGCAGTAATCGATTCTCTGATAGCAGAAGAATCAGTCCAGCCTGTAAAAACTTATTATCTAACTGTTTTAGGACAGGGAAGAAGGGAATTAAAGATTGATCCGCCAGCAACAAAAATTGTGGTTACTTCCCAATCGGGAGATACAACAATTAGATGTGGAGACGAACAAAATGTTTATACTTGTTCTCCTGGTAGAAGATTAGAGCTTGAATACGGAGTTAGCGCACCAGTAGTTAAATTTTGGGGAGAAAATCTCAGTGATATTCAAGTCCGACTCCAAATCGATGTTTATCAAATAGTTCCTGAGTAAAGATCATTCTCTAGTTATAACTATGAAATCAGTTTTTTTTAAAGAGTAATTATAGAATCTACATATATCGTCGGCTCTTCCATCGTAAATTCGATGTTAAAAGATTTAAGCTTTTGAGAAATTTTTTCATTGGCCAACTCTAACAAACGCTTACGTAACTGAAGAGAATTTTCCGAAGAACCTAAGATAAAAAAAGTAATTCTGGCACGAGAAGCTAGATTATTTTCATCCTCCACTATTGTAACTTTAGTACTGCCAGGATCGATACCAAATAAATCGTTAGTACTTTCTTTGACTACCTGTTCGATGAGAGCCGATTCCTGATGATTTAATCGATGATTAAAATTTAGATACAGTAAGACCATAACTTTTCTGCCACGGCTCACATTTTCAATATCTAAATTAGCCATCGTAGAATTGGGAATAATCATCAAAGTTCCCTTCGCCGCAGTACGAATTTTAGTAGAACGCAAACCAATAGATTCAACTCTGCCAAACAACCCATTAGGTAGGCGAATATATTCCCCAGGAAGATAGGGGCGATCTAAATATAAAATTATGGTACCAAATAATTGTTCGAGACTTTTTTGCGACGCATTAGAAATTGCCAGACCAACAAGACCGAGACTCGCCAATAACCCCACGAGATTTATCTGCTGACTTTGGGCAAAAGCTACCACAGCGATAAAACCGATAACGATATTAACAACACTTTCTAAAACTAATATCAGTTCGTCTACTTCTCGACCTAGTTTATTGATTAAATTGATCCCATAAACTAGTATAAATTGCCGAAAAATTCGAGAAGACAAGCACGCAATAGTAATGATTACTGCTAGATCAATAAATAACTTTAAAAACTGGAATAATCCCGGGTATTCCTGAACAAAATTTAAAGATACTCTGATGAGGATTAAGCTGCCAACAACTTTAAATAGATGTTCCAAGGGAAGGATCAGCTTTTTATAAATTTGTGTAAAATTTTTAGGAGCAAACTGTCTAAGCAATAAGCGGATAACAATAGGTGTACTCTTACCCAAAATAATTGATAGTAAGATAAAAAATATCAATATGCCTAATTTAATGCCCAATCTCATTATTACTTGCTGGGCTTCATTATCGATATTTAACCAGCTCAGAAGCTCTAAAATATTCATGAAAGGACTAGATAGTAATAGGTGAATCAATATTGATCGTTTTTTCTTCTAACTCAAAAGCAACTCCATATTTTGTTAGTTCTTGTGATAAGTTTTGTTTGGCAATTTCTAGGAGCTGTTGTCTTAATTCTATAGATAATTTACCAGAACCTAGAATGAAAAAGCTGATTTGAACTTGAGTATTTTTTAAATTTTCACCTTGACTGAGTTCGATAAATTTAACTTCTGTATTGCGCATATCTAACCCAAAAATATCTTGGGTACTCTCAAAGATAATCTGTCGAATAAAAGCCTGTTCTGATTCTGCTATAACTTGTTGAAAAGTTATATAAATCAAAGAAATAATTTTTTTAGCTCTGGTATAGTTTTCAATATTTACTTGGGTTAAAAAACTATTGGGAACAATAATTACTGTTCCTTTACCTGAAGTTCTGATGCGAGTAGAACGTAAACCAATAGACTCTACCTTACCAAAGGTGCCATCAGGTAAGCCGATGTAATCATCAACCACAAAAGGACGATCCAAATAAATAACAATACCTCCTAATAATTGCTCTAAAGTTTTTTGCGCAGCGAACGCGATCGCCAGTCCCCCGATCCCAATACTGGCAAATAGACCAATTAAATTTATCTGATGAACTTGAGCAAAGATAAAAACAACTATTAAAAAAATTGCTGCATTAACAAAAAACTTACTGATAATTAGTAACTCGCTATCAAAGCGACCTCTATTTTTTACAGCAGCATCTAATAAAAAAGTGTTAAAAATTTGCTGAAATATCTTGTAGCCTAGCCTGCTCACAAAAATAACAATCGTAATTCCCAACAGAATTTCTATTAATCCGAGAAAAATTGTTTTATTTACAGTCAATAAAAATAAATCACCTAGGATTAGTAAGATAGCTAAACTTAATTGATTGTAATAGGGAGCAATAATTTTCTGATAAACTTCTTTAGTCTGGGAAGAAGAAAAAATAGTGATTGCCCAACCTATTACACGCGGGAGCAAGATTAATAACAGCGACAAACTACTGATTAAGCCCAGTATGATCCACAATATTTTGACATTAATAGTAATAATTTCTGGCATCGCCAAACAAATTGCCAATTAAGGCAAATACAATATTATTTCTTGCGCCTGGGAGTAGCCATATTGCTAAACCAACCTTTTCGCCAAAAGAAATAGATCATAGCGGTTGCAATAACTATCATGACTATCCAGAAAAATATATAACCCCAGTACCAATTTAATTCTGGCATATTCCACGGTGAGGCTTCGGGATTAAAATTCATGCCATAAATACCAGCAACAAAAGTTAAAGGAATAAAAATAGACGAAATCACTGTCAGCAATTTCATCACTTCGTTCATTTTATTGCCTACTGCCGAGAGATAGATATCCGTTAAACCCGAAGTTAACTCTCTATAGGTTTCAATAATATCGATGATCTGTACCGCATGGTCGTAACAGTCTCGCAAATAGATAATAGTTTCGTCGCTAATCAAAGGGCTTTTATCTCTAATCAAGATATTTAAGGCATTTCTTTGGCTCCAAATAGCCCGACGCAAAGCTAATAATTCTCTTTTGGCTTGATAAATTTTAGCTAAGGTACCGTTATTCGGATTGAAAATGACTTCATCTTCTAATGCCTCAATTTTCTGACTAAATATTTCTAGGACAGGAAAAAAACCGTCAACAATAGCGTCCCACAGAGCATAGGCTAGGTAATCAGTACCTTTACTCCTAATATTACCTTTTTGGAACTTAATACGCTGCCGAATCGGCTCTAAACAATCTTGTTTGGGTTCTTCCTGTACAGTCAAGAGATAGTGCTGACCTAAAACGAAACTAACTTGCTCTATCCGCAAGCCTTCGACTTCTGGATTAGGCAAGACCATTTTAGTAATAATTACCAGTTGATTGTGGTAATCTTCTATTTTGGGTTGTTGGGGAACATTGACGATATCTTCGAGTACTAAAGGATGTAATACAAATACTGTGGCGATTCTCTGCCAAAAATCTTCATTGCCTAAACCCCCAATATCAAACCAGGATACTGAATCAGTATGAAAATATTCCCCGCAAGCTTCTGGTTCGAGGTTTGGGATCAGCTTGGCTTGTTCAGAATCGTAATCAATCAGATCTATGGGCGGAAATATTGCATCCTGGGATATATTAAGAGTACCTGGAACACTTCCTGGTGTTTCGTAGCTATAATCAAATAACTTTCTGCGCTTGATTTTTCTGAGAATTTTGCTGGAGGCTAACTTAGTTTTTTTCTTCATTAGGAAAATATTGTCTTCAACTAGACTAAGCTAATTGTTCATTCCTTACTAAAATATTTTGGGACAGGAATTATGATTCCTGCCCGATCAAAAGCTAACTTAAGACGTAAACGATATTCCCTGGCGACATTAAACTTTTCTAAAGGTTTGGTTTTAATCCATAGTTTTACTAGGATAGCGCGATCGCTGTATGGATAATCTAGAGCATAAATCAGTTATAGTTATTAGTCATTGTTGACTAGTCTTCGGTTAAGAGTTATGAGTTGCCAATTATTTGGATTGTTAGTTATAAAAAAGTTACAGAAATACATATACCAGTGTTATTAGATAAAGTTAATAATAATCAACTATTTAGGACTCCAATGGGAATTCTAGAGACCATAACCACTCTAGATAATAGTGATTACTTCAATTTATGGGGGATTAAATACTTTCACAATCAACTAAGTGCCGTTTATGATTTGAAAAAAAGTAATTCTTGAAGGGATTATTTTTTATACAGAAGAGGAATTTTAACTTACCTTTAGAAATAATGAGTAAGTTCGGATTGTTGAAGGTACGACAAAAACAAAAATATTTATTGCAAAAATGTATGATACTATGGAACATAATTCTGGAAAGTATGGTATCGACTTAAAAGCCCAAATCATTTAACTAATCCTGCCCGTAAAGCTCTAACTGCGGCTTGCGTGCGATCATCGGCACATAACTTATTGAGAATATGGCAGACATGGGTTTTGACTGTTCCCACGGTAATATATAGCTTTTCAGATATTTCCGCATTGCTACAACCCGCAACAATTAACTCTAAAACTTCTAACTCTCTATCGGTGAGAGGGTAAGTTTCAATTATTTGTTGATATTCTTCATCAACAGCAGTGATTGTTTGAGTATCACTGCTGTCGTTGGTTGGGGAGGAAGATGTCTTAACTGGTGCGGTACTTGGTTTAGTCGCTTGAGCTTGTTTGAGGACAATACGAGCGATCGCAGGATCGATCCAAGCATTACCTTCATGGGTGTTGCGAATGGCTTGAACGAGGTTATCCATGCTGACATCCTTAAGGCTATAGGAATCTGCACCAGCAGCAAATGCGGCCATAACTGAATCTTCACTGTCATGCATAGTTAACATCAAAATTTTAGTCTGAAAGTCTGGATTTTCTGACTGATACTCTTTAAGTTTTTGAGTGACTTCAATGCCATCTATGTCGGGTAAGCCAATATCTATTAGAGCGACATCTGGTTGATGAGTTTTGATTTTCTGTAAGCCGTCTTTACCATTAGCGGCATTGTCGATAATTTCGATGCCTTCATATTGCTTGAGCGCCGCACATAAACCGATGCGACTCAAATCATGATCTTCAATTAAAACGACGTTAATGTTACTCATCTTGACTAGGAAAAACTTTTATTAAACGAAATGCTTATTTCCTTATACTATCTAGTATTTGGCGGCAAATTCTATCATCCTTAAGATGTATATCTTAGATATTAGATAAAGAGTAGAATCTATTACTAAAACCTATTGTCTTGTTGAATGAATGATTTTCTAGTGATTTTCCCCTCGTCTGATCTGGCTACTGCGTCTTTTATGCCTCACGGGATGTGCTACTTGTGGAAACCTTGGTTAGTGGGTTTGCATTTAGTTAGTAATGGTGTGATTGCTCTTTCTTACTTTTCAATTCCCACAACTCTAGTATATATACTGCGGAGGCGTTCGGATATTCCTTTCAACGGGATATTTTTGTTGTTCGCGGCTTTTATTTTATGTTGCGGTACTGGTCATGCTTTTGATATCTGGACGCTGTGGCATCCGAGCTATTGGATATCGGGTTGGATTAGATTCACTACAGCTTTAGTTTCTTTGGCAACGGCGATCGCGTTATCACTCAAAATCCCTCAAATACTCATTTTGCCTTCTCCCAGCCAAGTTGCTAATATTAATCAACAGCTAAAGGAAAAGATTGTCGAATTAGAACAAAAAGAAGCAACTATTAGTCAACAAGAACAGTTTCTTCGTAGTATTTATGACAATGTTCGAGAAGCCATTTTTGTAGTTGATGTTGAATCAGACCTAACCTTTCGCTATCAAGGATTTAATACTGCGGCTGAGAAGTTAACGGGAGTAAAGGATGTAGAGAATAAAACTCCAGCACAAATTTTATCCTCTGAAATAGCAGCGGCAGTTGAAAAACACTATCGGGAATGTCTTGAATCTCAAACAACTATTTCCTATGAAGAATGTTTGCCTTTTCGAGAAGAAGATACTTGGTGGTTAACAACCCTCAATCCCATAGAAAATAAAGCAGGTAAGATTTATCGGATCATTGGCACAAGTTTAGATATTAGTGCTCGCAAACAAGCAGAAATCGCCTTAGATCAAGAGAAATATTTTTTGCAAACCTTGCTCGATAATTTATCCGATGGCATTGTTGCTTGTGACCAAAATGGAGTTTTAAACCTGTTTAACCAAGCCACCAAAGAATTTCACGGACTCCCTCAACAAGCCATTTCTGCGGAGCAATGGGCTGAATATTATGATTTGTATCGACCTGATGGTGAAACCATAATGGCGACAGAAGATATACCCCTATTTCGTGCCTTGAAAGGAGAATCAGTTAGAGATCTGGAGATGATGATTATTCCGAAACAGGGCAAATCCCGTATCTTATTAGCAAATGGAGATCCTATTGTCACTCCTGATGGGGGAAAAATCGGGGCAGTAGTAGCCATGCGAGATATGAGTGAATTGAAGAAAATCGAACAAGCATTAGCTCAACTCAATAATGAATTAGAAGCTAGAGTACAGCAACGCACAGTTCAATTAGAACAGGTAAATAATTTACTCTTGGGCGCTACCGAACAACTAAGAAAAAGTAATCAGGAATTAGAACAGTTTGCCTATGTGACTTCCCATGATCTGAAAGCTCCTTTACGAGCGATCGCTAATCTTTCGGAATGGATCGAAGAAGATTTAGAAGATAGGCTAGACGATGACACTCGATATAATATGAATCTTCTGCGGAGTCGGGTTCATCGCTTAGAAAATTTGATTAACGGCTTGTTGGCATATTCTCGTGTCGGGAGGCTCAAATCAGAACCCCAAGAAGTTGCAGTCAGGGAAATGCTCGCTGAAATTATCGATTTGTTAGATGTTCCTCCCGAATACGATATCGAAATATCGGGAGAAATGCCCGTTTTAGTTACAGAAATTGCTCCTTTGCAACAGGTATTTAGTAATTTGATTTCTAATGCTATCAAACATAGCGATCTCGATCGAGGAAAAGTTAGGATTTCAGTCCAAGAACAGGATAAATTTTATGAGTTTGCGGTGGCTGACAACGGAAAAGGAATAGATCCGAAATATCATGATCGCATTTTTACGATTTTTCAAACCCTAGAAGCACGAGATACTAAAGAAAGTACGGGAATTGGACTCGCGATCGTCAAAAAAGTAATCGAGAATCAAGGCGGAACTATTAAGTTAGAGTCTGAACTGGGCAAAGGTGCAACTTTTCGCTTTACCTGGAAGAAAAACCCTTCATAAATTAGTTCACAATATTATTCAACTAAAATCTCTAACTTTTAGATGATACTCTCAAGCGATTGAATCCTTATCATGGAGCCATAATAAAAATTATTTAATATCTAAACTAAACTAGTATTTTCCTTGTACTGAAATCAAAACCTACAATAGTTAAGCTAACCGATCTGAAAGTCAGGAACATGAAGGACAGAATAATCAATATTCTCTTAGTGGAAGATGATGAAGTTGATGTGATGAATGTTAAACGAGCATTCAAAAAATACAAGATCACTAATCCCCTGTATATAGCAGGGAATGGCTTAGAAGCCTTAGATATGTTGCGATCGCAAAATGGACAACCACCGCAAGTCCCTGAAACTAGAAGACTCATCCTATTAGACCTCAATATGCCTAAAATGAATGGGCTAGAATTTCTCCATGAGTTGAGAAATGATGAGGATTTAAAAAGAACTCCTGTAATTGTTCTCACCACATCTGATGAAGATAAAGATCGCATTGAAGCTTATAACCTAAATGTGGCAGGATACATACTCAAACCCGTGACCTTTGCCAATTTTGCTGAAGTAATGGTAGCACTAAATAAATATTGGACTTTGTGTGAAATGCCCTAGTTAATTAAAAATTAGAAATTAGTAATGAGTACAGAAAACTTTTCAATATTATTGGTAGATGACGATGAAGTTGATCGCCTGACGGTAAAGCGAGCCTTAAAAAAATCTGGGTTGGCTGTTAATCTAACAGAAGTAGAGAATGGAGAAAATGCGATCGCCACGCTCAAACTCAGAGAAGATCATTTGGTTGAAGTTTCTAAAACCAATACAACTTTAACTACAAATCAACAAACTAATAACAAATTCGATGTTATTTTACTTGATTATCGTTTACCAGATATTGATGGTTTACATTTAATTGCCGAGATTAAATCAATAAATTTAGATTTACCAATAATTGTTTTAACAGGACAAGGAGACGAAGAAATTGCGGTTAAAATCATGAAAGCAGGAGCCACAGATTACCTATCAAAAGCTAAAATAGAACCGAAAAATTTAGCAATATCAATTACAAGTGCGATCCGTATTCATCGAGCGGAGCAGGCAGTAGAAGTTGCCAACCAACGTCTCCGTGCCAGTAATGAATTATTGATATTGAAAAATCAAGAGTTAGAAAAGCAACAACAGCAAATCAAATTACAAAATATTCAATTACAAAACTCCTATAATCTTAAGTCAGAGTTTTTAGCTACCATGTCCCATGAATTACGGACGCCGATGAATGCCATCATGGGTTTTTCTCAACTGCTACTCCGTCAATATCCTGATCCTCTTTCCCAGCAGCAACAAAATCTCGTTGAGCGCATACTTAATAACAGCAAAAATTTACTAGATATGATTAACGAGATGCTAGATTTTTCAAAAATTGAAGCAGGAAAATTAGAGTTAAAACCTCAGAAACTTGATCTTAATTATTTAATTCAATTAACCGTAGAAGAATTACGTTCTTTAGCTTTCCAAAAACAACTTGACCTGGTAACTGATATTAAATTAGAAGACCCCTATTTAATTCAAGATTATAATTTTATCAAAAGAACCATTATCAACTTACTTTCTAATGGGATTAAATTTACTGAATCAGGAACTATAAGTATTAAAGCTGAAGCAATAGAAGAAAATCAAATTATTATTTCTGTTACCGATACAGGTATCGGAATTGCCCCAGAAGATTGCGATAAAATTTTCCAGGCTTTTCGACAAGCAGATCAAAGCTTTACTCGCCAACATTCAGGAACGGGTTTAGGTTTAGCAATTACTCAGTCTCTAGTCACAATGATGGGTGGTAAAATTACTTTGAACAGCGAATTAGGTAAAGGATCGACTTTTACTGTCGAAATCCCTCGCAAGTATGATGTCTAGCTGAAGAATTGTTCTTTATATTTAGCTTTATATAATATATTTTTTAACAAACTTAATGTCTGTCACAGAAACTGTTAAAAGTAACTATATTTTAGCTGTAGATGATATTCCAGATAACCTATTAATAGTTCAGCTTGCCCTCGAACAAGAGGGTCATCAGGTTGTCTTGGCTCACGATGGAGAAACAGCTCTCAAGCAAATCAAACAAGCACCACCAAGTCTCCTTTTACTAGACGTAATGATGCCAGGAATGGATGGTTACGAGGTGACAAGGCGCATTCGCCAGGATAAAAATATTCCTTTTATTCCTATTCTGCTAGTAACAGCAAGGGAAGAATCCAGTCTAGTGGAAGGGTTAGATGCAGGGGCAGATGAATTTGTCCGCAAACCATTTCAAATCGATGAATTACAGGCGAGAGTGCGCTCAATGTTACGCCTTAAAGAAACTATCGATCAGAGAGAAAATTTTGTTTCTTGTCTAACTCACGACTTACGCACTCCCCTAGTAGCAGCGAATCGAATGCTCGATTTAATTTCTCAACAAGCTTTTGGGAATGTTACCTGTGAGCAAAAAGAGGCGATCGCAAATATCATTAGCAGCAATCAAAATATGCTGGACATGCTAAACACACTTCTAGAAACCCATCACTACGAGTTAGGGCAAAAAATTCTGAGTTTTATTTCCGTCGATCTCCAGCAATTAATTGCAGAAGTAGTTACCGAACTCGAACCTCTAGCAACAGCAAAAGGTATTGAGCTACAGCATAATTTAGCAAATGAAATTCCTCAGATTAAAGGCGATCTCCTAGAATTACGTCGAGTTATAACCAATTTAATTGGCAATGCGATTAAGTTTACCGATACTGGCAGTGTTAGAGTATCCCTATCGCAAAATGACTCAGAAGTTTTGGTTCAAGTAGAAGACTCAGGAATTGGGATCTCTCCCCAAGAACAACAAACTATTTTCCAACGATACCATCAAGGAAACCACAGGCGATCAGGAAAAGGCTTAGGATTATATCTTTGTCAGCAAATTATTACTGCACATCAAGGGCGAATTGAGGTGCGATCTCGATTAAGTGAAGGGACTATTTTCACTTTTTCCATCCCTAAATATTAATCTGATTAATATTTAATCGAGCTACTCTTAATGTTTAGCCGTTGCATAAATGAGACAGGTTATTTGTCAATAATCAGAGATTAGACATCTAATTTGTCAATAAGGGTTAGAAAGCTTTAAACAGCAATATATAAGCTATAAGGTATGCACGGCATTAATTGCAGGCTTTCCTTATTGCGGTCAAATAATTTGTCAAGACGACATTTAATTTGGCAATCGACAACTTTTCCGTGACGGAAAGCTTATACTTCCAATGCACTGTTGAATTGATAATTGATAATTTTGAATTGGAGCGAAGCGACTTGACGCAGGTAGTCTAGTCACAATTTACCTGTTTCATAACTTAATGCACGCTTTTACTCTTCAGTAATTTCAATTTATGAAACGTCTACCTAGGGCTTCGCTCTCTTGCTAGCTGCTTACTTCTTGTTAGCTAATATTGCTCCACTAAGGCTTAAAGCATTTGTCAAGTTATTGCAATTAATCTTAACAATGATTAACATAGCTTATAGATATTTACAATACTTCTTATACAAAAGAGCGTGAATTAACCATGAAATATTCTGAGCAACAGGCTTGTTTTCCAACCCAGAATCACAAGACAGGCAACAATATTTTAGCCTTGTTGTTCTTTATGATGGGGGCATTGCACATCTACAGGATCTTTAGAACTAGATCGACTCGGACTTTGATGACCGAGAAGGGAACGATTGTTGACAATTTAGGAGTAAATTTTTATCTGAAGATGACTCTAGCCATAGCGGCTATCGCTTTAATTTGGAAAATCCTAGTTTTTTGAATGTGAGTTTCTCCAACAGATATTAAGCATTTGTGGCAACGGATACTAATTTAGTTTGGCGAGCCTGAGTTTCGAGGGGCTGCAAACTGTATCCCAGTAGGGGGATGCCTTTAAAGAAGAATCCACGCTGGGGGCGGATCTCAAACGCTGGTTGACTTTGCTCTTGCCATTCGATCTCAGTTGCTAGTCAGATGTTGGGGATGTCTGATAAACGCGATCGTCTGATTGAGAAGATTGTTGAGGTTGAGATTAAGCAGGATGAAGCAGTGAGGGAGCTTGGGCAGTTGGTGGAACTAAATCAAGATAAATAGGGCGCTCGCCTAAGCAATTACTCTATTATGAGTATTTACTTACTAGGTATAAAACTACAGGTTGAAATTTATAAGCCCAGACGAACTTTTAAAAGCCTCTCGTCACATGACACAACTTCCATTGTATAAGAATTCTGTCTTGGAACTTCCAAGGAGACTATGATTTGATTTTCTCCTGCAATCGTCCAAGTTCCTATAATCTTTTCTGGTGCGTCAGTAGGGCCAATACCATACTGAATAAATTCTCCATTTTCTTTGATCTCAAACCCTTCCCTTCCGCGAGAGGGAGGAAATTTATAGTCACTGGGTCGATAAACTCTTACATCCTCAGCATCTTCTTCTCGAGAATGTATCCAATGTTTGTAGATTGCTGACGGTAGCTCGTAATTCATTTGATTTTCTAAACAACCTAGCATAACCATAGATAGAACAGATACACCAACAATAAAGCTTCTCCTAGAAAGGAATTTATTTGTCATCTAGTCATCTTTTCTTAAGGATTATAATTATTTTCATTTTCTCAAAAAAGAAATAAAATATTTTCATATTCCGCTCAGAAAACACAAAAATCAACAATTTAGAGAGCATTTACTTCAAAAAATCTGAATTTTTGTAGATATTTAAGTCAGTTTCATATTCATTTTATAGGATTATAGTATGCGTTCATGTACGCAGCTAATTTTTAGAGTAGTAAGTCTTTCAGGCTTATTAAACAGGCTTATTAAATTTTACTTTACGAATTAGCTCTAAGATTAAAAATGATTTTCGACTTCCAATTAAAGGAGGAAACATGACTGAATTTATGATCAACAATGTAGCTTTCAAAGACCAAGCTACATTCATCCGCCAAGGAAGACGTTGCGCCACACCTGAACCCAATGCACTTCAAGCCAATCGCATCAGTCGCAATCGTTCGGCATTCCGCGCATCAAATGCTGAATTTATTTCAAGTTCAGAACAAATCATCATTCCCATTCGGTTTATCCATATTGTTGACGGAGCAAATGGTCAAGTTTCAGACCAACAAAGAAAGGATCAAGTAAAAGTTTTAAATGATGCATATGGAGGGTTTGGATTCAGCTTTGAAATAAAAGATGTAGTAGTTGAAGACAATCCTCTTTGGTTCGGTGTGGATTTTGACACTCCAGAAGAGGTACAAATGAAAACCGCTCTTCAGGAAGACCCGACTATACAGTTGAATTTCTATACTGCAAATCCTTCTGGCGGTACCCTTGGTTGGGCTACTTTTCCATGGGAGATAGCGATAAACCCCCAACTCGATGGTGTCGTGTTGTTGAGTGGAACATTACCCGGTGGTAACGTAGCTAACTTCAATTTAGGTCATACCGCAACCCATGAGATCGGCCATTGGCTAGGTTTGTTCCATACCTTTCAAGGTGGTTGTAATGGGATCGGTGATGTAATTGGGGATACCGTTGCCCATAGCGGTCCTAACTTTGGTACCCCTGACCCTGACGATAGAAATGGAGCATGTTCCCCATCTGAAAAAGCCCCTGTCCAAAACTTTATGAATTATACTAATGATTCTTTGATGACAGAATTTACATTTCAGCAAAAGCAAAGAATGAGAGAGTTGATTGGCATTTTTAGACCCAAGTTAATTGAAAGAAGTGAAACACTGCGTTCGTTGCTGCATCCTATAACTCCCCTAGCCTAATGCGTTGAATGATATAACGAAAGAACTTACATAATCAAATCAAAAAATATTTTATGTAAGTTCTAAAATGAAGTTTCTAAGGAACTGCTTGCTCAATTGAGTGAACAGTACTCTATTAATAATTGAAAAGAAAATGCAGATTTTTACCTGTCAGACGTCAACTGATATTTGTGAATCCCAATTGGACTTGGCAAAACTTTCCCAGACCCGTTGGGTGCAATTTGGTCAGGAGGCATTGCTCTATGCTGATGAGTCAGATTGGAATGAGATTGCTAATAGTGCTGGACGTAGTAGTATTCCCCTCCAGAGAAATCGTAATCCCAGCCAACAGGAAAATCTTTACCTCGTCGTCCAGAAAGGGCGGCTATTTCAGCAAGAGCATCCAGAAATTCCCGTACTGCTAGATAAAGGAAGATTTCTAGTTGTGGACTTGGAGCCTGAGTTGGCTAACAAATTCAATCAAAGAGAAGACCCCTGTTACGGACTCCAGCCTCTTGGGGAAACTCAAGTTGCCTTTACAGTAAAACCGAAGTTAGCTGCAAGAAGGACTTCTGTAGACTGGATTAAGGATTTAGTAGAGCAAGTATC
The DNA here is from genome assembly GCA_030065615.1 of Xenococcus sp. MO_188.B8. Taxonomy (GTDB): domain Bacteria; phylum Cyanobacteriota; class Cyanobacteriia; order Cyanobacteriales; family Xenococcaceae; genus Xenococcus. The sequence continues at coordinate 15,306 of JASJDR010000110.1, forward strand.
CCGTTATAGCTTAGAAACTAATCTTACCAAGCTTGTTTCCTGGTCAACGCGATATTCTACAAGTACATCTTATTCAGAGGCAGCAACTTGGGCGCAAGAGCAGCTAAATACGATGGGTTACCAAACTCGTCTTGAGAATATCGCTGTTGGCGTTGGCAGCAGCACAAGCCATAATGTTATCGCTGACAAGTCTGGTAGCCATGAAGGAAACAAAGATTTGGTAATAGTAGTAGCCCATTTAGACTCGATAAATAGTCGAGGCGGTTCTTCAGCCAGTGCGCCTGGGGCGGATGATAACGGTAGTGGGTCTGCTGGACTGCTAGAAATTGCACGGGTGCTAGGAACTCATCAAAATCAGCATGATTTGCGTTTTATTCTTTTTGGGGGCGAAGAGCAAGGACTTTTTGGCAGCAAACAATATGTGTCTGGTTTAGCAGCAACAGAACAGGCAAGAATTAAGGCTGTTCTGAACATGGATATGATTGGCACTCTCAACATTACTACTCCTTCTGTACTTATTGAGGGAGCTACTCTATCTCAGTCAGTGATCGATGCTTTAGCTGAGGCAGCAGAAACCTATACAGACCTTACGGTCGAGATCTCGCTTAATCCCTTTGCTAGTGACCACATGCCTTTTATCAATGCTGGTATTCCTGCTGTGCTGACTATCGAAGGAACTGATAGTGAGAATAGTAATATTCATACAGCTAACGATATATTGGATCATATTAATTATGAACTGATGCAAGAAATTTTACGCATGAATGTTGCTTTCATTGCCAATGCAGTTGGACAGTAATATCTAATATTCTGTGGTCATTTTTAGCTTTCTGTTCATTGAGACTAAAAAGAAGGATAGTTTTTAAAACGTTACGGAAATTCGTCTCATTGCACAGCGACTTTCGACTAACTCCCAATTGATTTTTGCTTAAAATAAGAGCCTCATAGGATTGGTGTGTCCAAATGACGATTAGAGAAGCTTTTTACAGCTTTAATTGTCATTTCTCGGCTATTTATTTAGCATTTTGACCTGCTTATTTAAACAAAAGAAAAACATAGCTGTAGCTTTACTGTTTTTCTTGAACTTATTTTTTGCTCATGAATTATGCAGGCTAAGAAAAAGCCCTCTGGACTTTTAATTAATTGAACAGGTGTTTACTGAGAGCGAGAGACGAGTAAGTGAGTCGCTCTGAACATAGTAATAAATTCAAACTTCTTTACGTTTACTGTTAATCAATCTAAGAATTTTTCAGACATTGAGGAAATAAGGAAACCCGTAACCAGCCCAGAGATCTACTTCTCTTACATTTCAGCCCAGAGAGAGTATTAATACTCAGACGGTTATTCACCCCTCCCTAATCAGGGTCGAGATAGATAAGGTTTTAACTATAAGCTTTACAAAACTTTACAGAAGGGTGAAAGCCATGATTAGTTTGATTTCTCTGGCAATTTATCTCTGGGCATTACTAGCAATATTAGACCGACTTACCAGTCAAAATCCATTCACTTAAATAATTTACTATAAACTATTCTAAATAAGTCTTCCGATAGGTACATTCCATTATGTTTGAACGTTTTAATGACAAAGCTATTCAAGTAATTCTACTAGCACAAGAAGAATCCCGGCGCCTGAAACATAATTTTGTCGCTCCAGAACAGATGCTCATCGGATTGATTCTCGAAGGCACCAGTTGGGCAGCTGTTATTTTGCGAGAATCTGGTCTGACTTTACCTTCTGCTAGTGCGGAAGTAGAAAAAACTCTGGGACTGGGAACGGGCTTTATCGGAAGAGATCTTCCTTTTACACCCAAAGCCCGACAAGTTTTAGAGCAAGCTAACAAAGAAGCGCGGCAACTCGCTCAAAATTATGTCGATCCAGAACATTTACTGTTAGGTCTTATTCAAGAACCTGGAGCTGCTAAGATTCTGAAGAATCTGGGACTTAATCTAGCTCTAGTGCGGACACAGATCGTTCGCATTATCAGTAAACCAGTAGCCGCAGGCACTAAAAATGTTGCGGATCGCGAAACTCAATCCTCTAAGATTGATGCACTTGCTGAATTTGGTAATAATCTGACTCAACTTGCTACCGATGACAAGATCGATCCCGTAGTTGGTCGGGAGAAGGAAATTGAGCGAGTGATTCAAATTTTAGGTCGTCGCACGAAGAATAATCCAGTGTTAATTGGAGAACCAGGTGTCGGCAAAACTGCGATCGCCGAAGGACTAGCCCAGCGTATTATTAGTCAAGATGTTCCTGAATTATTAAGGGACAAACAAGTAATTAGTCTGGATTTAGGTCAATTGGTAGCAGGAACTCGCTTCCGTGGTGAGTTTGAGGAACGTCTCAAGCAGATTATGGCTGAGGTGCGCCAAGCAGGAAATATTATTCTGGTCATCGACGAAGTTCATACTCTAGTAGGAGCCGGATCTGCCGAAGGAGGCATGGATGCGGCTAACCTGCTGAAGCCTGCCCTAGCAAGAGGTGAGTTACAATGCATCGGTGCTACCACTTTAGATGAATACCGCGAGTATATCGAGCAAGATGCAGCACTAGAACGACGTTTTCAACCAGTGAAGGTAGAAGAGCCTAGTGTAGAAGATACCATTGAAATTCTGCGGGGCCTACGCAGTCGTTACGAAGAGCATCACCGTCTGGCGATCGCTGATGAAGCAGTTACCGCAGCAGCTCAGCTCTCAGACCGCTACATCTCAGATCGTTACTTGCCAGATAAAGCGATCGACCTGATTGATGAAGCGGGTTCTCGCGTTCGCCTACGCCATTCCCAACAAGCTGCGGTGAATCCCACGGTTAGTGCAGAAGATATTGCTCAAGTAAGTACTTGTGCAAAATTAATTGTGTATTTTGAGAAAAGTTTAAGATAATAAAAATAGAGAAGTAGAGAGCACAGAATTACCAGTCATAAAAGAAAAAAATAATTGGTTAATGAGATATATAAAAGGTTTGACAAAAGATACAATTAAACTTTTAAAGAGAATAAATAAAGAGAGTAGATATTATCAAGTAAGACAGAGAAGTCACTGTATTATATTAAGTCATCAAAAATATAAAATATCAGAATTAATGACAATCTTTCAAGTTAGCAGAAACACAATTTATAATTGGTTTAATAATTGGGAAAATTGGGGATTAGTTGGACTATATAATCGGGAAGAAAGAGGAAGGAAAAAACTCTTTAATGACCAACAACAAAAAACTATCAAAGATTGGGTTAAAGAAACCCCTAAAAACCTAGGAATAGTACAAGAAAAAATCAAGCAAGAATGGGATATCGTAGCGAGTAAAGACACAATAAAAAGAGTAATAAAATATCTGGAAATGAAATGGAAAAGAATTAGAAATCGAGTAGGAGGGAAACCAGATCAAGAAGTTTATGAGAGGAAAAAGCAGCTTCTTAATGCCTTAAGAAGATTATACGACCAAGGATTCTTAGATTTAAGATATTTAGATGAAAGTGGTTTTTGTTTGATGCCGTATGTTCCTTATGGTTGGCAAGATAAATCAGGAGTAGAAGGCTTTAAAGCAAATAAAAGTAAACGTCTAAATGTTATTGGGTTATTAAATAGAAATAATGATTTGGAATCCTATATATTCGAAAATAAAATAACTAGTGAAATCGTCATTAAATTTTTGGACAACTACGCCAATAAAATTAGCAAACGAACTGTGGTAGTAATAGACAATGCTCCGATTCATAGAAGTAAAGCATTTCAGAAAAAAATAGCAGAATGGAAAAATAAAAAATTGGAAATTTTTTGGTTACCTACTTATTCTCCTCAACTAAATTTGATTGAAATTCTTTGGCGATTTATGAAATATGAGTGGATTAAAAAAGAAGCATATTTGAGCTGGAATAATTTAGTTGAGTATGTGGAAAATGTTCTAAAACATTTTGGCAAAAAATATACAATTAATTTTGCTTAGGTACTTAGTTTCAGCTTGGACGGGAGTACCAGTCAATAGACTGAGTGAATCGGAATCATTACAACTGCTAAAGCTAGAAGAAACTCTACACCAGCGAGTAATCGGTCAAAAGGAAGCAGTTAAGGCTGTAGCTCGGGCGATTCGGCGATCGCGTGTGGGCTTGAGAAGTCCGAATCGTCCTATAGCTAGCGCGATCTTCTGCGGTCCTACTGGAGTCGGTAAAACCGAACTGACAAAAGCTCTAGCGGCTAGTATCTTTGGTTCGGAAGATGCCATGATTCGTTTAGACATGTCGGAGTATATGGAATCTCAATCGGTATCTAAGTTAATTGGCTCTCCTCCAGGCTATGTGGGTTATGGGGAAGGCGGTCAGCTCACAGAAGCAGTTCGTCGTCAACCCTATACTGTAGTTTTATTCGACGAGATTGAGAAAGCCCATCCTGATGTGTTTAATCTGATGTTGCAATTGTTAGAAGATGGTCGCTTGACCGATTCTCAGGGTCGAGTGGTTAACTTTACCAACACCCTAATTATCATGACTTCTAATCTGGGTGCGCGAGCTATTGAAAAGCGGGGCAGTGGTTTGGGTTTCTTTGCTTCTGATTTAGATTTAGCGACAGCTGAGTACAATCGTACTCACGAGCAGGTAAATGAAGCTCTCAAACAATCGTTCCGTCCGGAATTTCTCAATCGCTTGGATGAAATTATCGTGTTTCAGCAACTTACTCGCGATGAGGTCAAACAAATTGCGGAACTATTACTGACCAATGTTGAGGAACGTCTCAAAGAACAAGATCTCCAGCTAGAAGTTAGCGAAGCTTTCAAGGATCTTCTGGTTACAGAAGGTTATGACCCCAGCTACGGAGCACGTCCTCTCAGAAGAGCGGTGTCCCGACTAGTGGAAGATAATCTAGCAGAAGCTATTCTCTCAGGTCAAATTCAATCAGGAGATACGGCAGTAATGGACATTGACGATGATGCTCAAGTGCAGGTTCAGCCGAAACAATTACCAGTTCTAGTAGAAACAACCTAAGAAAAATTTACAAAAATCATTCTATTGCAAGTATGTATAACTCAGTCAACGAAAATAGCTCTTTTGAGGATAACATTCCTGAGCTAGACATGGCTCAATTACAAAAACTACTACGCCAGCAAGCTCAGCGCCGTCCTCTGTTTGAGAATGTAACTATTATGGGTTGCGGTTATGTGGGCAGCGCCTTAGCTTACTACTGGCAAGAACGGGGACATTTTGTCACCGGTACAACCACCAGCTGGGAGCGAGTAGCTACACTATCTGAACTTGTCTCCCAGGTAGTCTTGCTCAAAGGAGATGATGCCAGTGCTTTAGAGTCTCTAGTTCAAGGTCAGGATACTATTGTGGTCAGTGTTGCGCCTACTAGCTCTGCGGCGGCAGATGAAGATGGTTACTCAAATACCTATCTTGCTACTGCTAAAAATCTAGTCAAGGCGCTGGAGCAAGCTCCTAGAGTCAAGCAAATCATCTATCTCAGTAGTTGTTCAGTTTATGGAGATCGCCAGGGTAACTGGGTCGATGAAAACTCAACCATTGTGCCCCAAGATCACAGAAGCCAAGTACTGTACGAAGCCGAGCAAACATTAATGCAGGCGAACCAGGAAAACCGCAAAGTTTGCATCCTACGCTTAGGAGGAATTTATGGTCCTGGTCGAGAACTAATCAGGATGTATGGCGGACTAGCAGGCATGATTATGCCAGGAACAGGAGATCGCGTGATCAATTGGACTCACCGCGACGATATTGTTAAGGCGATCGAGTTTGCTCGATTAAATGAACTGGAGGGCATCTACAACCTAGTTGACGACAGCCAGCTGACAGTTAGAGAACAGGTTGAACGCGTCTGCTATAAGTACGGTCTGCCACCTGTATATTGGGATGTATCTCAACCTGGTAGACGAGGCAATAGTGCCTGCATTAGTAATCAAAAGCTCAAAGCAGCAGGCTATGAGCTAGTTCATCCTCAACTTCAAGTTTGAGCGATCAGCCGAAGGCTGGCACTGCGTGGTCTCGCAAAGCGAGGCGCTACGCGATCGAGATTTGTCAAGTTTACTCTTGATACTAATCAAGAAATTAAGTCAAGTCATTGCAAGAATATTTTACATTTCGTTACAATAGTTTGCATAACACCTCAACAACAACAAAGAATTAAACTAATGCTTCTTACCACCGACAAACCATCATACTCTAATATTTTTGCTGCTGTTCCTCAGGCAGTCGAAGCCATACAAAACCTATCTATTGACGATCAACTCGGACTGTTATGGGTTCTCTATGAAAACATGGGAAGTTTAGTAACTCCCGCAGCACCTGATGCTAGTGAACGAATTAAAATAGCTGGCGGTTTAATCTATGAAGTAGTTAGCCTATCCCATGACGAACAATTACAGTTCATGCGCGATTTGGTAGGGCAGGTTAATACTCCTCTGACTAGAGCTTATGGAACTCTTACCAGCAACAACAAGCTAGCTTTTTGGTATCAGTTAGCGGAGTGGATGCGCTCTGGGGAAGTCATTGCTACCCCTGAAGGTTATCAACTATCAGCCCCAGCTAATGCCGTCTTGAATAAAGTTGTGGCTTTAGATTTTAATCAACAGATTGCTGTATTGCGCCTGATTGTTGGCAAAATGGGCATTAATCCCTTGGCAGCTTAGTTGGTTTTCTAAAAAATAATCAGAAAAACTGTAGGGGCGATTGGCCAATCGCCCCTACCAACATGATTTCGTAAACATTGTCTAATTTAGTATTCAAAATATTTTGATTATGAATAGTAATAACTCCGAAAATTTGCAAGTTTGTTCAATCTGCGGCGTTTCGGTTACCGAAGACGGACAGGTCAACTTTTCTGATGGCAAGCCGGGAACCCGTGCTCGACTCTACGCCCGAGTTTGTCAATACACTGAGAAACTTGAATGTATCAACCGAGAACCCGAACTTATTGGGGAACTTACTGCTCAAGATCGTTATGAAACGGGTGAAGATTTAACAATACCGACCTTTAGCACCAGCCAAGCAACAAATTAAACAAACTCAATGAAGTCCCAACTTAAAGTATGAAGGCACGAAGGAAGAAGTGACTGGCAAAAAACAAGAAGTTTAGTATAGTTGTCAGAGAATGGGCTTGGTTAAAACTTCCCAATGTACCACTAGAAGACCATAGGTAGATTCACGTGACTCAGATGTAAACAAATCGATTCTCAAACCAAAATTCAAAATGTTTTTATCCCAAAAGAAACTGGTCTCCAACAGGCAGCGGCTAACCCGTGGTTTTTTAGAAATATTGATTTACCCTAGCATCTGGACTGCTGCGGGAGTCGCTTCACTAACCTATTTTGTCCAAGAAACTCTCGGTCTACCTCACGATTGGCGGGCGGTGGCTCTCATTTTTGCTACCGCTCTGCTTTTTTATAATCTAGACCGTTTTCTAGACTCCTACATCCAACCCATACCTGACCCCAAGGCTCAGTCTTACCTTCTCCATTCTAGTTTTAAGCTTTTTTTACTAGTGACAGCAATAGCCGTAGGAATATTACTCTATCAAGCTCCTTCTCAAGTCCGACTCGTAAGTTGTGGTGGACTCTTGCCTCTAATTTACGGAATTCCTCTACTGCCTTGGGTTAGAGGTCAAAATTGGCGTTGGTATCGTCTTAAAGATATTCCTGGATCTAAAGCCTGGATTGTTGCGGGAATAGTTACTTACGGTCTAATTGCTGTGCCGCTAGCCTATGCTGGGACTGCATTCAATCGATCTACAGCACTTATAACTATATTTTTACTGATTTTTACTGGTACTAACTCGCACCTGTTTGACGTTCGCGATCTCAAATCAGATCAAGAGAAAGGAGTGCGAACTTTACCTCTAATTGTCGGAGTGAGAGGAAATCGTCTTATTTGGACTAGTTTGAATCTCGGTTTTCTCGTCTTTTTAAGCTGGTTTTGGGGATCGGGATGGAACATACCTGCATTAGAAGTAATTTTACCTATACTTACGGTTAATTTAGCCTTTATTTGGTTTCTTAGTCCTGAAACCCCGAGAAATACTTATAACATAGCCTTAGATGGCTGTCTATTCTTACCAATTCTATTAACTGAAATATCCTATTTACTTTACTGAATAACAATAACTTAAGGATAAGTTTTATGACTTAAATTAGCAGACTTAATTATTTCATCTTATGCTCAATAACATGAGTCGCACTAATCCATTGTCCTTTCTCATTGTAGCTGCGAATTAATCGCTGGCGTATATTATCTTCTACCAACCAACCAACTTCGACAAAAAACTGCTGCCGGAGTTTAATTTGTAAAGGAGTATTGCTTGATGTTCCATCAGGTAACAATAATATTTGTCTGGGAATATCACCTTCTTCAAAAACTAGCTTTTTGCCCTCAATTCGTGCCTGAGAATTAATTATTGTTTCGCCACAATGTAGTTGCTGCTGCAATAGTCCATTGCCGATTTCTTTGATTTCTAGGCTAGATGCATAGGTCTCTGAAGGGCTCCAATCTGAGTAAGCAGTGCAAGCAGTTCCCTGCCAATTACCGAGTAATTGAGAAATTTCTAAAGGAGGTCTTTCTCGGGCTTCAGTACCGCTACGAAATTCCCTAATTAAAATGAGATCTCGCAAATTTCCTTGCTTATCGTAAACCTGAACGAAACGTAAACGACGATTTTCGGCAACAAAACCATATTCTGCCCCAAACTCAGAAAAAGGCGCGAGTTGGAGCGAACCTTTAGAAAAGGCACCTGTATCAAAAAAGATATTTTGCCTACCTATAGATCGGTAATCTTGAGCATGGTCAGATATAGGTGGTTCACTGTAGCCACCAAGTCCAAAGCGGCGTAATCGGAATCGCACAAGCTGATTATTTTCTAACCCTTCGAGGTTAAGGATTGAAGGAGTAGAATTGAGCAATTCTCCCTCAAGGGAAACGGAAGTAAAAGAACCCTCCCATTGACCTAGGTTTTTCAGAAAATTTGCCCAGTTGTTCTCCATCATCATTATTTATTGATACTTATTTAGCTATCTGTACGGGTTTTACTACTAAAATCCTTGTGTAAAGCTCTGTTTATTTTTCTTAACATAACTTAACATAAAGGGTGTAAGTAATTAAAAATTCTCTTAAACGAAGATTTGCGAGCTGATCATGAATTATCCCGAGCAATTATCCCTGGAACAAGAATTTGATTTCAGAAAGTTCGCCGATCAGGTAAGAACTCTCTCCCCAGAGCAAGCACAAGATTTGTCCCTAGAGCTTTATCGACAAATGATGATCAAAGATAATCTCTACCGAGAGATCTTAAAAGATTGTTGGGGAATTGGCTCAGTTTATCAGTCTCCATAAGATTTACTTGACGAGTGACAATCGCGTTAATGCGAGAACCCCTGTCTCCAATTAGAGGAAAGAAGTAATGTCTCAGTTAGTTTCTTATGCGCTCGGAACATTTGTTGCTTTATTTCCTATTACCAATCCAGTAGGAGCTGTACCCATTTTCTACAGCTTGACATCTGATTTCAGCAAGCGCCAAAGATTAGAGCAAGCAAAAAAAGTAGCCCTTAATGCCAGCACAATCATGGCATTTTTCTTTGTAACCGGACAAGCTATTCTCGACTTTTGGGGCATTTCCCTGGGAGTATTACAGATTGCTGGCGGACTGTTGATTGCTCGTACTGCTTGGACATTTTCCGAAACCTATCAGCCTCGGTATGTTCCAAATAGTGCAGATACAGCCCAAGTTAAAGATATTGCTCTCATCCCTATGGCTATACCCCTAATAAGTGGACCTGGGGCTATTGGGTTAGTAATTGGTCTAGCAGCTCAAGATCCCCAATGGTCTAACTATCTTGGGGGTTTACTGGGAATTGTCTTGCTAGGGATTACGCTTTATCTCTGTTTGGCTTGGGGAGAACTAGTGGTTAAAATTTTTGGCAAAGGCGGTATCCGAGTCTTGAGTCAAGTATTGGGCTTTTTCATTTTGGCAGTCTCAATCCAGATTTTAGCTAATGGCATTTTTACCTTGCTACAAGAATTAGGAGTGCGATAAGCTTCTGCCTCCCGACTTTATTTAACAAATCAATCAAATTAAATTACCATTATTTTTAGATATTCTCATGGAACTGCATCAGATTGAAACTTATCTCGAAAGCTCAAATCCTCAAGAGCGCATGAAAGCGATTACGGAATTAAGGCATTATGAACCTTCGTTAGTTGTACCCCTACTCAAGCGTCGGATGTATGACCAAGAATTTATGATTCGTTCTTTTGTCGCCATGGGTTTAGGGTTCAAGCGCACTGACGAAGCTTTTGAATTATTAGTGAATATCATAGAAAATGACAAAGACTATAACGTCAGGGCTGAAGCTGCTAATTCTCTAGCGAAATATGGTGAACAGTCCATTCCCCATCTGGTTAAATTATTCCAACAAGACTCCCATTGGTTAGTCAGACAGAGTATTTTTGCTGCTATTGATCTATCAAAACATCCTGAAATTCTCTTCGATTTATCTATTTTGGGTCTCCAGGGAGAAGACCCCGTAGTTAAACTAACCGCGATCGCAAATTTAGGTCAATTAGCCGAAACCGCTCAAGCATCCTTGGCTTTAGAACTGCTTCTTGAAGTAGCTAATTCAGAGAAAGCCATCATTCGCGCCCAAGCAGCGAAAACTTTAAAACATTTTGCAGATCCCAGAGCAGAAGCTGCTTTGCTGAAACTGCGACAAGATTCTGATTACCGAGTTGTCGGTGCAACCCTAGAGACACTTATTTAGAATTTGGATTCAGAACTTATCAAGTTTATGTAGCGGCTTACACCGAGTTAATTAGAGCGCCTTTAGTGGTTATTGGTTTATTTACTAGGCCAGCAGTATTGGGCTTGTTTGCTACGATGTGTGTTGCTACGTATCATCATATTTCTGTAGCTGTTCTAAGCGTTTCCTATCTGGATTTATCAGTGATCTATCCTGCTTGTTTTCTCTTCTTTTTAATCAGCAAAAGTCTTCAATGCAGAAGTGTTAAATAACGAAGAGTAACAGTAAACATCATAATTCTTTTAGAGTAGTTAGTTTTATTTTTAAATCCCACAAAGACAAATATTAAGATAGATGAGTGCCGTAAAAAAGCTATGGTTTACAGTATGCTTTCGACGGAAAAACCGCAAAGATTTTTCGACATCAGATTATTTCAGTGGCCGTGGTTTCGTAAAAGCAAAACATGGAAGAAGGTTTTTGATTCGGACAACCCCGATTTCGTAGAGAAAAAATGTCTTGCTAATGGCAAAAAAATTAAGTGGCTTAATGCTCCAGGGAAAGATTTAATAGTTGAGACAAAAGCTAAATCGATTATTCAACATCCAATAACTAGAGAGGAGATATGGGCTGTTTTTTACCCTTGTTTCATTTTTTTTGACAAACAAAATATAATCCAATAATATTCTGACTGGGTATGTAAGCATCAATTTGACGTACCAATTCTTTAATCAACCCCTTTTGTACCAGTTGCTTATGGGTTTTCTTCCAACCACTCTCTTCATTTTCAAACCAATTCAGACGATAAGAGAAACAAAGTAATCCAATCGGTTTAGTGACCCGAATCATTTCCGATAAAGTTTCTACGGGTGCATTCCCTGGGCTACATAATGTTCCGGCACTAATGACAATATCGAAATGGCAATCAGGATAAGGAATGTCCGGTAAAATTGAATTGATAAGTTCTTTATAGAGCTTTCTACTTTTGGCAGATTCGAGCATAGCTTTAGACATATCAATACCGTAGAAAGAAGCTTCTTGTACCCCAAGACTCTGAAGCAGACGGGCTTGATCGCCAGTTCCACATCCTACATCTAAGATTTGGAGATGATCACTGGTGATCAGATTTTGGGAAAGAAGTTCACAACATTTTCGGGCGGCAGGAGAACCACCTTCAAAAAGTTGATACTTTTGGTCATACCAGTTAATTAACAAATCCCTGTTGCCTCCTTGCTCTACATTCTGTGCAATTTTTTTGTATTCTGGCCAATCCTTTTGAGAGAGCATTTTGATTTTTATCTCCTCTTTGTTACTTTTGTTATAAATAATTATTACATTAACTTGACTCAGACACGGAATTAGTAATTAGATTAACGTCTCATCGATCGCCCTCATCAACAACTCATCTAAAGTTATCCCCGCTGCTTTTGCCATCGAGGGAATGACACTTTTAGGAGAAAAAGAACAATACAAACCTGCTTCGAGAAACCAAGGTCGTCCCTGAGGATCGATACGGAAGTCAAATAAACTATAGTGACGACAGCCCAATGCTTGATGACATTTCTTAGCTGCTGCTTGAACGATCTGCGTTGC
>JASJDR010000111.1 GCA_030065615.1 Xenococcus sp. MO_188.B8
GTCAGAGTTATTTTAGCTGTTTTAGCGGCAATTAATGATTTTCCTCTGTTAGCGCCTTTGTTTGAATTAATTGGACTTGGTTATACAACCTGGTTTGTCTATCGTTATCTGTGGAAAGAATCTAGTCGCAAAGAATTGAAAGACGAGTTTGAAGTTCTCAAATCCCAAGTTATGGGTAGAAATTCTTAGAATAGCTAGTTATCATAGCAATATTTGAATTCATTCCGCAGTAAAGTTAGAGATTGCTTCGACTTACAATTAATCATTCAATTAACCACTAATACTGCACCAAGGAGATCCCCATGAACTATTTCTGGGGATTCTTTTGTTTTTGTAATAACTGAAATTGGCGCTCAATTTGACGATAAATGGCTTCCAAGCGACCAAAATCTCCTAAATTCTGGTCATTAGCACACATCCGTATTTTTCGCAAAGTTTTTTCCATTTTTTCTGCAAAGTAAATTGCCTGTTCTATGCTTTTTTCTACTTGTCTTTGTTCGTAAAATTCTAAGGCTTCACCTCGTAATACTTGAATTGTGATTTCATCACCAGATTTACCAACGAAAAATTCTAAACGGAGCAAAATTCTTTCATGGTTGTAAATTCTTTCAATGGCTACTTTTTTAGGTTTTTTGATTGGGTTTAAAGGTTGTTTGCCTAAGGTTTTTACTTCCCGAATAATATGTTCAAAAACATTTAACTTAACTTTATCTAGAGAGGATTGAATTACGCCATCCCGACTCCAGAGAATACGACCATAATTCGGATCTCTTTTTAAATATAGTCTTCCAATTCCGCCATCTAAAATTTTGGCTAATAATTCTTGCCATAATTGTTTTGGTTCTAAGGCAGCAAGATTCTCTATTGATAATTGCTCGTGTTTAGCTTGCAATTCCAAAACAGGGGCAGAAACTGATTCTTGGGCACTTTCTATAATAGGAACGGCAATCGTTTCAGAAATAGAAGGTATTTCTGATACCGCCTGTAACTGGTGAATTTGTGGTTCAGAGGAAATAATTTGCACTTGATGAGGCTGATTGTCTTCAGTGTTGTTTTCCGAATCAACAATTAATGTAGGTCTCTCATGAAGACTATTGGAAGATTTTGCAGCTTGTCGTTTTTGTCTTGGTAATTCGCTGATGGTCTGAGAAGAGTCTAAAGAACTTGGTGATTGCTGAAACATTTGTTCGTCAATCATAGTTTCTTTATCAAGAGATCTATCACGACTAGATTGATTTTGTTGATTTTTCTGATGACCAGGAACCAAACTGCTTTTTTTAAGGTAAGCAGCTAATACAAGTTGATGCTCTTGAGGCGTAATGGATTGAATTTCCAGAGAATAATTGAGAGAAGCTGCAATTGGTCGAATACAGTTTAAGGCAGTCTTATCCTTGGTATTAATCATTCCTACAGTGAGGTAATTATCTTCTAATTCTAGGGGCAATACTTGATAATGAAGACAAAATTCCAAAGATACAACCGAGTCAATTAGTTTGAAGATAGCTTCTTGATTTTGGATCATCTCGGGAGAAGAAGTCTGCTGTGATGGATGGGATGACTCTTTGTATTGGGACATTGCAATAACTACACTATTGATTAACTACGCTTCAGGATCAAATATATCTATGTATTAAATAAAATTCATAAATAACACAATTGTGCGGGATCTTCTACAACTTAAATTACCCAAACTAGCTCATAAATTGAGCAAAGTTAAGTTTTGCATCATTTATGATATTTTTTGATTTTTCTAGTCAGGATTAGTAACTGCTAAAATTTGCGATACAATTCCTCTTTAGTGTTTTGAAGGATTTGTAACTAATGAGTGATCGATCTCCCATCCCAGTAGTCGTTAATGGTGCTGCGGGCAAAATGGGGCGCGAGGTAATTAAAGCTGTAGCCTCTGCTCAAGATATGATGTTGATAGGGGCAGTAGATAATAATCCTAACCTATTGGGACAAGATATCGGAGAGGTTGCTGGTTGTGGAGCTTTGGAAATTCCCATCCTGAATGATTTACAAAGTGTTTTGGTCTTGGCAACTCAAGAATCCATTCAGGGAGTTATGGTAGATTTTACCCATCCTGATTCAGTATACGATAATGTGCGCAGTGCGATCGCGTATGGCGTGCGTCCTGTCGTAGGAACAACAGGATTAAGTGACGAACAATTAGATGATTTATCTTCCTTTGCCGAAAAAGCTAGTACAGGAACTCTGGTAATTCCCAATTTCTCTATTGGGATGGTTTTACTACAACAAGCAGCCCTAAGAGCTTCGGAATATTTTGACCATGTAGAAATTATTGAGTTACATCATAACCAAAAAGCTGATGCACCTAGTGGGACAGCAATTAAAACCGCTCAAATGTTGGCAGAGATGGGAAAAACTTACAATCCGACCTTAGTCACTGAAACTGAACATTTAGCTGGGGCACGGGGCAGTTTAGCGGAGGAGAATATTCGGATTCACAGCGTCCGGTTACCAGGTTTGATTGCTCACCAAGAAGTTATTTTTGGTGCACCTGGTCAAATTTATACTCTCCGCCATGATACCAGCGATCGCTCTTGTTATATGCCTGGAGTACTTTTAGCTATTCGGAAGGTTACGGAACTGACTTCTTTAGTTTATGGTTTAGAAAAGATCCTGTAGCTAAATATTTTTTAAGTTCGATTTGATTTCTATGCTAAAACCTTTAACCCGTGACAAATTTGAGCAATTAATCCCTTCGATTGCCACATCGGCGCAATATACCCATTATTGGGGTGCATGGAAAGATTTACTCAATCGTTTACTAATCTCTGTTGTCGCGGTAGTAGTGGTCTTTCTATTGGGATTAGCTTTAGGACAATCTGCCGAAGGGTTAGTCTTATTAATCTCATTTATCGTTGGTTTGTATTGGTTATGGGGGCCTGCTTATTGGGCTAGTATGCGCAATCGGACAATTCGTCGATTTCAGTATAGTGGTTTTTGGCAAGGCCGGGTCTTAGATGTTTTTGTAACAGAAGAACTTATCAGTGAAGAGGAAAGCTTTAATGAACAAGGGGAATTGATCATTGTCGAAAACCGAGAACGAAGAATTAATTTAATTATTGGGGATCAAACAGGATTTGAAATGACTGTTCAAGCTCCTTTACAACGTCTCCATCAAATGATTAAACCAGGACAAATTGCCGAATTACTCGTGATGTCGAATCGTTCTGATCTATCTACCATCGACAAAGTTAGTGATGTTTATCTCCCTAGTCAAAATCTTTGGGTCGGGAAATATCCTTGGTTACAGCGAGATGTTTTTGTGGAGGTTAGTCGAGAATTAGGAAATCGTTCTCGTTCAAGATATTCTAGGTATCAGTAAACATTGACGCTTGCGCAGCTCCGGGATGGGGGCTAAAGAGTGATTGATGAATTAGGATCACTAGTTAATCCTGTTTTATTTGAGCCCCCGTTCCCGCCCGAAGGGTCTCGACCCTGCGGATTAACAATCCGCTAAGGA
Organism: Xenococcus sp. MO_188.B8; assembly: GCA_030065615.1. Lineage (GTDB taxonomy): Bacteria > Cyanobacteriota > Cyanobacteriia > Cyanobacteriales > Xenococcaceae > Xenococcus. Next base: position 3,491 of record JASJDR010000111.1, read on the forward strand.
AGCGGTGCGACCCCGGTCGGGTTCCCCGACCTAGGGAACGCGCACCAAAGAGACGTGCGAGATTGAGCATTGAGCATTGTCTCAAGAGGTTTCAGAGAAAATGGATGAGCTTAAGTACCAACAAAAAATGCAACGGCGCAAGGAAGTTCAAGAACAACGTCTTGCCCAAAGAAATAAAGAGAAAGGCTTAATTATTGTTAATACCGGCAATGGAAAGGGCAAAACCACCGCAGCTTTAGGCATGGTGATTCGTTCTTTGGGTCACGGTTATAAAGTGGCAATTATTCAATTTATTAAGGGTGCTTGGGAGCCTGCGGAAAAAGCAATTCTTGGTAACTGGGACGGTCAGCTAGAATTCCATGCCATGGGAGAAGGCTTTACCTGGGATACTCAAGATCGCGCTAGAGACCAAGAAAAAGCGATCGCAGCTTGGGAAAAAGGATTAGAATATATTATCAACCCCGAGTATCGTCTAGTCTTACTCGATGAAGTGAATATTGCTCTTAAGTTGGGATATCTTGATGTCGATACGATGATTCATGGATTGAACCAGAAACCAGAAGATTCCCACGTGATTCTTACAGGAAGAGGCGCACCTGAAAAATTAATCGAACGGGCGGATTTAGTCACAGAAATGACTCTTGTTAAACATCCTTTCTCCGAACAAGGAGTCAAGGCTCAGCCAGGAATTGAATTTTAATCAGAAATTAACTGACTACAGCTAAATGCTCAATATTTAATGGTCAATGGCAATGGTCAATGCTAAATGTTCATTGTCGCTCTTTGGCGCAATAGATACTGTTGCTTATTAAATTCAGCTTGTTCTTCGGTTAAGAGATTGTAATTCTTAATAGGAGCACGCATGTCCCATTGGGTTTCGGCAAAGACCAAGAGATTTAATGTCATAATTAAACCTGTAGCTAAAAATTGCCAACCAATGAAATAGGGTAAAACAGCAATCCCTAATAGATGAAATATACCAGAAACGATAAAAGCCCGCGATCTTAAACCAACTCCTGTACAAATATAGCCAATGGCGCTGAGAGCTAACCACATAGGACAGAGGTTCATCAAAACTTGTCCCCAGCCATACAAAATGGCGCAATCAGTAACTATAACTCCACCCAGCATTAACAAAGCCCAAGTGTAGAGAACCCAGCGCAACCTTTCTACCTGAACCCAAAAATATGTTAAAAAGCCCATTATCGCTGTACCGATAAGAGTAATAATCGACCAAAAAATTGCTTGGGTAATCCAATCAATGGGGGCAAACTGTGCTGTAAAGAAAATGACTGCGGAGATTAATCCCCAAAGAACGAATACTTGATCGATACGGGTATAGAAACTGTATAGTAAAGTACTATTCTTGATCTTAATAGAAAATCTTAATAATCCTTGACGGTCTTGGTAATCTAATTCCTTTTGCTTGGGGCGAAATATAGGCTCTGCAAGGTTGAAATAAGTCATCTAAAACTTAGGTTTACAAAAATTTACGTGCAGCAATATTAACATAACTTTACGTATCTTTACAATAGACCCAACTTATTGCTAATTTTAGTCCAATGACAGAATTAGCAAGGAAAAAGAAAAAAAATACAAAAATGACTCATAAGTCACAATTTTGCTTGACCATCTAAGATATTTTGAACAGGTAAAAATGTTTTAAGCTTCTGTAATACGTAACTAACCTTATTAAGGAGAATTGATTAGATATAGCCTCCCGATGATACATTATTAAATTGATGCGCCATAGAATATCAATTTAAAACTAGTGAAATTTCATTCCCAATCTTACTAGAGGGGATGGTGTTTTCAGTAAATCTTGATACACAAGGAGCATTTATTTTAAGTGTAATTTTAAATTGGAGGATGTATTTAAGATAATGTACAATCCGAGCGCAGCAGGAAGTGCCAGTAGCACAGAATACAATAATCGTAGTTTTCTGTATGAAGTGGTTGGTTTAAAAAGTGGGAATGGCATTAATAATGACCTAGTCCGTAAAAGTGGTACTACTTGGATCACTGTGCCTTACAACCGGATGAATCAGGAACTACAACGCATTACTCGCTTGGGCGGTCAAATTATCAGTATCAAGCCTCTTAACCAGGTTAGCGCCACAGGAGCCGAGACAATAGAAAATAAATCTCAAGAACCTGTCAACAAAGCACCTAAAGCAAAAGTGAAAGCAAAAGTACCTGTTAATACTTACCGTCCTAAAAATCCCTTTATTGGGAAATGTACTGAAATCTATGACCTAGTTGGAGAAGGTGGAATCGGTACTTGTCGCCATATGACTTTCGATCTTTCTGGTGGAGATCTTAAATATGTAGAAGGTCAGAGTATTGGAATTATTCCTCCGGGAACAGATGACAAAGGAAATAACCATAAGCTCAGACTCTACTCTATTGCATCTACCCGTCATGGAGATAACCTAGAAGACAAGACCGTTTCTCTCTGTGTCAGAAAATTAGAATATAACCATCCTGAAACAGGAGAAAAAGTAGAAGGGGTTTGTTCCACTTATCTTTGTAACTTACAACCTGGGGACGATGTAGCCATTACTGGGCCTGTAGGGAAAGAAATGCTTTTACCCGATGACGAAGATACTAACATCATCATGATTGCCACAGGAACTGGGATTGCCCCTTTCCGTGCTTATTTATGGCGGATGTTTAAGGAAGGAGATAAAAACCCTGACTACAACTTCAAAGGTTTAGCTTGGCTGTTCTTTGGTATTCCGACTACTCCCAATATTCTTTACCAAGAAGAATTAGAAAAATTAACCCAAGAATATCCTGAAAACTTCCGTATGGACTATGCAATTAGTCGTGAACAGAAAAATTCTGAAGGCGGCAAAATGTATATTCAACACCGAATTTCTGAACATGCGGATAAGTTGTGGGAACTAATGCAAAATCCCAAAACCCACACTTACATCTGTGGGTTGAAAGGCATGGAAGGCGGAATCGATGAAGCGTTATCTGCTGCTGCTGCTAAACATGATGTAGATTGGATTCCTTACCGCAAACAAATGAAGAAAGAACATCGTTGGCATGTTGAAACTTACTAAACTTTGAATTGTTGCAATTTTTTAAGCTAAATACGTCTTTAGTTAGACGTATTTTTTTTTGCTCCCAAATAGTTTTATAATCTTAGGTTGCAAATATAGTAACAGCGACTGCGTAAACTGAGAACTGAGATAGCATCTCTTAAGCTTCTTTTTACGTTACCTAATCGCTGAACCGTTCATAATTAAACCAAAAGTAGATAGAGATAGAAGCATCGATGAAAGTAACCCAGGAAAAACTGCCTGACAGTCAAATTGGTCTCGAAATCGAATTGTCAGGGGAAACTTCCCGCAATACCTATGAAAAAGTGGTACGCGACCTTGCTCGCTCCAGCAATATTCCTGGGTTTCGTAAAGGTAAGGTACCTCGACCCATTTTGATGCAAAGAATTGGCAAAGAACGTATCAAAGGAGCAGTCATTGAGCAGCTAATTCAAACTGGTATTAAAGACGCGATCAAACAGGAATCCATTGAAGCCTTAGGCAATTATCAACTCAAATCAGAGTTCGATAATCTAATTGACAGCTTTCAACCAGGACAACCTTTCGTTTTTTCGGCAACGTTAGACGTTCCCCCGACCGTGGAATTAGGTGATTATCACAATCTCAGTGTTAAAGCAGAAGAATCGGTTTATGAGCCGCAAACTTTAGAGGATTATCTAGAGGAAAATCGAGCTAAGCACGCTGATTTAGTACCCATAGAAGATCGTCCCGCAGCGATGGGAGATGTGGCAATTCTAGATTTTGCAGGCAAGATTACTGTAGAAGGCGCAGAACCAGAAGAAATTGAGGGCGGAACGGCTACCGACTTTGAGGTAGAAATGGTAGAAGGAAAACTCATCCCAGGCATGATTGAAGGGGTTGTGGACATGAAACCAGAAGAAACCAAAGAAGTTTCGGTTACCTTCCCAGAAGACTATGTCAATGAAGAATTAGCCGGCAAACCTGCGGTATTTACTATTACCCTCAAAGAGCTTAAAGCCAAAGATTTACCTGATTTGGACGATGATTTTGCCGAAGACGTTAGTAACGGTGAATATGAAACTATTGCTGAGTTAAGAGAATCTTTAGAGAAGCAGTTTCGCGAAAAGGCAGAAAACTCGACTAAAAATAATATTAATAATGCCTTAATTGCTGCTTTGCTAGAACAAGCTGCTATTGAGTTACCAGATACTTTAATCCAAGATGAAGTAACTCAGGTACTTACTCAAAACTTAATGCAACTACAGCAGATGGGGTTAGATGTTAAACAATTAGTGAACTCCGATACTATTCCCAAAATGCGAGAAAATTCTCGTCCTGAGGCGATTGAGAATCTCAAGAAAAACCTAATTTTGGCAGAAATAGCGTCTAAAGAAGATCTTAAGCCAACAGAAGAGGCTATTGTTGCTAAAATGAAGGAAATTGAAGCAACATTGTCTAGCAATGATATCGACTACGATAAACTGCGAACAATGGTTGAAGAAGATTTAACTGCCGAGAATACTTTTAACTGGTTGCGAGAAAAGGCACAAGTAGAATTAGTTCCTGAAGGTTCTCTAGCTGAAGCAGACGAGTCAACAGAAGAATCTGAGATTGAAGCAACCGCATCTGCAGTTGAAGTCAAATCTCAGGTTGAAGTGGAAGACTCGGTCGACGAAAATTCCCACGAATCAGAATCATCTGAATCATCTAAATCGGACTCAGGTGATTCCTAGATGCTTGAGAAGACTGCTTGCGAAATAACTTGGAAGTTCAGGATCTAGAATAGATTAAGTAAGAGGTATATAGGGGGTAAAAGAGATAATGGGAGTAAAAACTTCCTTCACTTTATTTACGCCCTCCACTTCTTTACTACCTCAGATTCTCCTAATTCTCCCACCTTCTCGACTTCATTGGTGAATCAGGGTTCTAACTATCCCCTATTCTGGCTCTTTGATCCGAGGAGCTGATAAATTTGCTAAATTATCTGGGTAACACCATATTCTTGGTGATGGCTTTAAGCTAAGAAATATTAAGTAAAATCAACAATTAATAAAATTAGTAATAATTTCAGCCTGTAAATCTATGTTTAAATCGCTTTCACCTTATAACAGTCTTGTCGATTGTAGTAGTCAGAATATTGTTTGCTCTATCAATAATTCCTTGCCTATGGTTGTAGAGCAATCTGGAATTGGTGAGCGATCATTTGACATCTATTCTCGGCTTTTAAGAGAACGTATTATTTTTCTGGGAACTGCTATTGATGACAAAGTAGCAGACTCGATTGTTGCCCAATTGCTCTACCTAGAAGCAGAAGATCCAGAAAAAGATATACAGTTATATATAAATTCTCCTGGAGGTTCCGTCTATTCAGGTATGGCTATTTATGACACTATGCAACAGATACAACCCGATGTAGTGACAATTTGCTATGGTATAGCTGCAAGCATGGGAGCTTTTCTTTTATCAGGAGGAACCAAGGGAAAAAGAATGTCATTGCCTAGCTCGAGAATTATGATTCATCAGCCTTTGGGGGGTGCCCAAGGTCAAGCTGTTGATATCGAAATTCAAGCCAAGGAAATTCTTTACATAAAAAAAAGACTTAACGAATTAATTGCAGGTCATACCGGTCAAGATTTTGAAAGAATTTCTTTTGATACAGAAAGAGATTTTTATATGTCTTCAGAAGAAGCCAAAGAATACGGATTAATCGATAGGGTTATTACCAAATCAGAATCTTCTTAAAAATATTTTCCATCCAACAATAGTCCAACAGAAGAGGCTCATATGTCTAAATACGACTCACATCTAAAATGCTCGTTTTGTGGCAAATCTCAGGAACAAGTTCGCAAGCTGATTGCTGGACCTGGCGTCTACATTTGCGATGAATGCGTTGAATTGTGTAACGAAATTTTAGATGAAGAGCTAATGGATGAAGGGGGAACTGCTGTTTCAGCCAACACTAGAGATTCTGAATCTAAACCACAGAAAAAACGCCTGGCTTCTGGTGGCATTTCTTTTAAGGATCTTCCTAAACCTAGGGAGATCAAAAAATATCTTGATGAACATGTGATTGGACAGAATGAGGCTAAAAAGGTGCTTTCTGTAGCAGTTTATAATCACTATAAGCGTCTAAGTTTAGAAGGTAAGAACGAAAAGTCAGAAGATGATGCTGTTGAGCTACAAAAGTCTAATGTCTTATTAATTGGTCCTACTGGTTGTGGCAAAACGCTACTCGCTCAAACTTTAGCCAAAATATTACAAGTTCCTTTTGCTGTGGCAGATGCCACGACTCTGACTGAAGCAGGATATGTGGGGGAAGATGTGGAAAATATTCTGTTGCGACTCCTGCAAGTAGCAGATTTGGATGTGGAAGAGGCTCAAAGAGGCATTATTTATATTGATGAAATCGATAAAATTGCCCGCAAAAGTGAAAATCCTTCGATTACCCGCGATGTTTCAGGGGAAGGAGTGCAACAAGCATTACTTAAAATGCTAGAAGGTACGGTGGCTAATGTTCCGCCTCAGGGAGGAAGAAAACATCCTTACCAAGATTGCATTCAAATCGATACAGGTAATATTCTGTTTATCTGTGGGGGGGCTTTTGTCGGTTTAGAAAAAACCATTGAACAAAAGCTTGGCAATAAAAGCGTAGGAATGGGTTTTGAAATTGAATCTCCCACAGATATAGATCGTACTAAGGAAGAAAGATCTGCTAATTTGCTACAACAATTAGAACCTGATGATATGGTCAAATTTGGCATGATTCCCGAATTTGTAGGGCGGATTCCTGTGATGGCAGCTTTAGATCCTTTGGATGAAGAGACTTTGGCGACAATTTTGACTAAGCCGAGAAATGCTTTGGTTAAGCAGTATCAGAAGCTGTTACGGATGGATAATATTGAGTTGGATTTTGGAGAGGATGCAATTAAAGCGATCGCTCAAGAAGCTTATCGTCGGAGAACTGGTGCTAGAGCATTAAGGGGTATTGTGGAAGAGTTGATGCTCGATATTATGTATGAATTACCTTCTCGGGAAGATGTTCAACAATGCACTGTAACTAGAGAAATGGTAGAAAAACGTTCTACTGCCGAGCTGTTGGTTCATCCTACTTCTTTTCGTAAGCCAGAATCAGCTTAAATCAGTTAACAGTTAGCAGTTATCGGCTAGTAGCTCTTACTTGTTATTTATTACTCATTACTCCTTACTTAGTCCCCAGTGTGGAAAAGTTTTCTTAACCTGTGGTTGAAGTTTCCCTGTCCTCTATGTCAAAGAACGGCAGAGGATGTGGTTTGTCGATATTGTCAAAAAAAGTTAGAAAGCTGTCGATTGAAGAATTCACAAGGTCTTTGGACGGGAGATTTGCCAGTATTTGCTTGGGGAAGATATGAGGGTCAATTAAAAAGAGCGCTCGCAACGTTAAAATATAATCATCATCCTGAAATTGGAGTCCTTTTGGGTAAATGGTTGGCCAAAAGTTGGCAAGAAAATAATGTAATTGCTCCTAGCTTGAAATTAACAATTGTGCCTATTCCGCTCCATAAAACAAAATTGCAGTCAAGAGGTTTTAACCAAGCTGTTTCTTTAGGGAGAGGTTTTTGTCAAGAAACAGGAGATGATTTAGAGCCAGAAGCTTTAATGAGAGTTAAAGCTAGCAAGGCCATGTTTGGTTTAAATCCTGCTCAAAGGGGAAAAAATTTACAAAATGCTTTTGCTATTAGTGAAAATTGGCAAAAATCAAGTAAATCTAGGTCAATTTTACTATTAGACGATATATACACCACGGGAACTACGATTAAAGAAGCTGCCCAAATTTTACGTCAGCAAAACATTAATGTTGTAGGCGCGATTGTGATAGCAACTCCTTCTAGATTAGAAATCTAATCAGAGCTTCTCCCTCTAGTTTGGTTTGACTATTACTCAAAATCAGTAAATACACAGTAAATATAAATGTAGAAAAAATACTGAAACTATAGAATTTGTCTATTTAATTAAGCATAGTTGATATCGATTATTTGAAGGGTTATAGTTTAAAGCTATGCTTAACTAGTATGTTTACATAGCTATGTTTTTTGTCATAAAAATCGATATATATTTTTCATAAATTAACCTTGAACTGAATAGTAAGCTATTTCTTTAACAAAATAAATTAAGGCGATTCAGAAAAATTACTGGAAGAAAACATAAATTATTTGAAATGATTAGTTGTATTAATCAAAAAATTAAGTACAAACTCTTAACTAAGATTCACTCAAAAATACTCAAGCAATAAACCAGTATTTCTACGTAAATAAAGACACTTATCTCTCTGTTAATTATTCATAAAAAATACTGTTGCCGTAGTAAATTTTAGACATTATATTATGAAAGATCGATTAAAATTTTTAATTCAGATTTTTTGTAACTTAAGTTACTTAAATAAACCAGAATCTATTATTAGTATCGATCACAAATAAGGGGTATTAGTCCGCAACTGAGTATTGATTTTTGATCGAAAATAATTCATTAACAATTAAGTTAAGTAAGGAGTAACTAAATGTCTAGTGTTGTAACTGGTGAAGTGACGTACGATGGGATGTCGATGCCGCTTGATCCATTAAATCCACCATCTTTTGTGGTTAGTAATCATAATCAGGGTGTCAATATCGATACTCGTAATTCTGATACAAGGCTCAGTATTGTCATTGATGAGCCAGGTAATGATGCTATTTATGCTTCTGACGAAAGCGACATTATAGCAACTGGTCCCGGCAACGATATTGTTCATGGTGGCGGCGGAGATGATTTGATTGAAGGCGGTGACGGCAATGACTTTATCAGAGGTGGTGCAGGAAATGATGACATCATAGGTGGCAAAGGTGCTGATGTCATCATAGGCGGCACAGGTGCTGATACCTATTTTATCCAAGGAGATCCCGTAGGCGGTGCTTTTGGACCAAATAGTGACTTGGTTGATGCTCAAGGTAATGTCGTTATTGATCAAATTCTCGACTTCGATGATGCTGAAGACCTTTTATTCCTTCAAGATCTTGGGTCTGGAAGCGTTGACTACAATGAAAATACTGGTGAGGTAACTCTTGACGATACCACTATTGCTAAACTCCCAGCTGGTCTAGAAGATGTTGAAATCAACAACCTAGGTGGCGGTAATTGGACTTTAATGTAATGTATGTCTGAGCTATATTGACGAAGTTAGAGGAAGCCCCGTCGTCTCTTGGTGCGCTTTCCCTCTCTTGGTCAGCGTTCCCTTGCGGAGGAAGCCCGCGTTATGCTAAAGGACTACCTTCGGGGCGTGCGAAGCGGTATCCTTTAGGGCGGCGTTAGATGTTTATCCAGAGCACCGATCTGGACAAGCCCAGCTCTGTGTTCTGGGCAATGGAATGTCCTCCAAGACAACCTCCGCGGGGTCGCACCGCTGGCGGGGTCTCTCTGACTTTCGACTCCTTATCCGCACATTTGTCCGATCATCGCGGGACTTTTCCCATCAAGTGGGATAGTATCCTCGAATGGGGATAAGAAAAGCCAGCACGCCAGTTGTGACTGAAACTCAGAGCTAATCCATAGCCTACAACTAATTGGTTGTGGGTTTTATTTGTTGGTCATTAGTTGCATAATTGGTAGATGGTTCTTAGAATTGCAGAGAAATTTGTTTGGTTATGAATAAAATAACTTAAGAGAAATAAAATCTAAAGACACTTTAAGTATGGTAAGTGAACCAACTGTCAAACAGATCAGAGCTTGCATGGCTCAAAGAAAATGGAGTCAAGTGATCGCGATTTGTGCTCAATTGTTAAAAAACAATCCCGATCAACAAGAGATCTATCCTTTACTAGCAAAGGCTTATGCTCAAAAAGGTCAGTTTGCTCAAGCGATCGCAACTTATCATATTTCTCTAGTCAATCAACCAGATAAAGCGGAAATTCATGGGGATTTGGGTTTACTATACAGTAAACAAAGACAATTCACCCAAGCAATTAGTCATTACCAAAAAGCCATCTCTCTGAAGCCAGACTGGGCTGAACTACACTATAGATTGGCAGAAATTTGGCATCAATTAGGAGATTGGGAACAAGCTATTATCGCTTATCAGCAAGCAGCGAAGAATAAACCTAATTACCCAGCAGCTTATTTTAATTTAGGTTTGTTATGTGAAAATCGCGGACAATGGAAAACTGCTGTTGCTAACTATCAAAGAGTGATCGAGTTACAGCCTTATAATGTAAGAGCCTATAGTAATTTAGGCAGTACTTTAGCCCAACATCAAGAACATGAATCGGCGATTGAAGTTTTACAACAGGCACTAAAAATAGATCCAACTTGGGCTACATTGCATAATAATCTGGGTCAGGTTCTATGGTTAAAAGGGAAGCCAGCTCAGGCTTTAGCGAGTTTTGAGTTGGCTTTGGAACTCGAACCCGATATGGCTTTAACTAAACATAATTTAAGTAGATTATGGCAACAAGAACTAAATTATGATCGAGCACTTTCTTATCTTCAAGAAGTTATCCGTCTAGAACCGAATAATGCTTTGGCTCATAGTAATTATCTCAGTCTTTTAATAAGAAAAGGTGAGTTAAAAGCTGTAATTCCTCATTGGCAAAAATTGATCTCTATGCGTCCAGAATTCGTAGATTTCTATTGCCAAAAAGCAATAACCCTAGATTCTGTAGACTTATTGGTGAGAGTAAAAGTTACTTGCGCTCGTTTCTTAAATGCAGTTAAACAAAATTCTGATAAATTGCAAATATATAACTATCTTTGGCAAACATTTTTTTATTGGGGAGATATTTTGTTTGAATATGGAGGAATTCGCCAAGCCCAAATCTATTATCAGCAAGCATTAGATATTAAACCAGATGAAGTAGAACTTTATCTTCGTTTGGGTAACTGTTTGACAAAACAAGAACAATTTAATAGTGCGATTACTATGTATCAGATGGGCTTAAATTTGCAAAGCGATCATCCTCAAATCTGTTTTCAACTAGCAAAACTCCTGGAAAAGCTTAATCCATCACAATCAGCTATTAATTACTACGAAACTATTCTCCAGCGGCAATCCTATCAACCAGAATTATCCCAGAAACTAAAGACTGTATTGACTGCCGAAACAGATTCAGAGAAATTATTACCCCAAGCTATTTATCATTACACCCATGATTGGATTAGAAATTGTCAGTTAGATGATTATAATTACGTAGAAGTTTCTTGGAAAGGAACATCGGCTCAAGCTAATAAACTAAACCAGATTTCATCTGAGCCAGTTACAGTGACTGATAAAAGTTCATCTAACATTAGTTGCGGTGGGGTTAATTGCGTCAAATGTATGGGCGAGTTAATGGAGTTTTTCGCCCCAAGACAGGTAGGAAAAAATATTTATAAGCTAACTCCTGGAAAATTTCCGCAGCTTGATGCCCCTTTACCTTTTGTGGTAACAATTCCTCAAGGAAAAGCTTGGATTGCCCCGCAAAAGAATTCTTGGATTATTTGTCATGGCTTAGCAGTGATAACTCCCGATGGTTATTTGTTAGGTGATATTTCCCGTTTTTACCCTTGGTTTTTACCAAATTGTCCTTATAAAAACAAAACAGATCATATTCTATACGAATTGGATAGTTTGCCACCTGTTACTAAATTAGATGGAAAAGTAGCACTCTTATCAGGATTAGCAGGTCATGTTTACTATCATTGGATGTTTGATATTTTGCCTCGACTAAAGTTAATTAGCGAGAGTGGAATTTCTTGGGATACTATCGACTGGTTTGTAGTTAATAATATTGAAAAAGATTTTCAAACTGAAACTCTCAATTATTTGGAAGTTCCTGAAGAAAAAATTATTATCAGCGATCATAATTCTCATATCCAAGCAGAAGAATTAATTGTCCCTTCTTTTCCTGGATATCTAGATTGGGTTCCCCAAGGAACTATTGATTTTTTACGCCAGACTTTTTTACCAAAAAAGAGTTTGGGGAGTGTGGAATATTTCCAAAAGGTTTATATTAGTCGTTCCAGAGCTAGAGCGAGACATGTGATCAATGAAGAGGAGGTAATTGAACAGCTTGCTCCTTTAGGGTTTCAAACTGTATTTCTTGAAGAAATGTCTATTTTGGAACAAGTCGCTTTATTTGCTAATGCTAAAGTTATTATCTCGCCCCACGGCTCTAGCTTGACCAACTTGGTTTTTTGTTCTCGGGATACCACAGTAATTGAACTTTTTTCGCCCCACTATCTCAGAACTGATTATTGGATTATTGCCCAACAGTTACAATTAAAATATTACTATTGTCTGGGAGAGGTATTTGATTGTAAGTTTTTAAGGGACTTAATGTATCAACATAGCTTGACAGAAGATATTTTAATTAACCTCAACTCATTCAAGCTAATTTTAAAATTAGCTGGAGTTGTCGAATAAATTATCGAAGATGAAGGATTATAAATCAATAAATAATAAATAAGAGGAAAGGCAGAGGGTAGAAGTTCTTTTCACAAATGATTTAGGATTGCTATAACTATCAACCAACAGTACAGCCATTGGATACTGTTGGTTTAACCAGAATTTTGATTTCTTGAAAACCTGCTTTGGTCAGAATAGTAGTAACAATTTCTTTGGCTTGTTCAAGAGATGTTTCTAATATATTGCCAGCACAAGCTTCAACTTTAATCATTCTCAAGGCTTCTTGTTGAGCTTCATCCTGTAATTCCCTTTCAACATTGGCAGCAAAACCTTTTTTGTAGGTATCAATAACTCCAGACTGATGAATATCTAAATAAACATTACTCAATTGTGGAGCGGGCAAAACTATAGTTACTGACTTTTGGCGATTATCAAGATTTTTTACTTCTATTTGACTAAAATCGATTCCTGCTTCTACTTTTCCTATTCCTTCATAAATAAGGTTAGTTTCTCCAATATTAAATCTTCCCAGTTTTCTATCTTGACTAACTTTAATCGTGGTTTTATTGGTAACTCCAGCAGTAGTCAAGGTATCCATTTCTTGAATACCACCAATAATCAAGTTTTGAATTTCTGTGGTGGTATGGGTAGCTGGAAAAGCCCAGCCTAGGATATTTTGGGGAATCTGGAATAGATAAAAAATTCCCGCAGAGCTAATAATGATAGTTGCCATCAGGATAATAGTCTGTTCTGATATCCTTTTTAAAAGTCTCCAAGTGTAATTCATAGTAATTTATCGTGAATTCTTTAGATCATTAGTATAGACAAATCTGATAACTAAACTGCATTTAGTTTGAAAAACTACAGTTTTTATAATTTTTGAGGTTAAACAAAAAAGCTTTGACGAGCACCCTGTAGGAAACCCTGTGTTGGTTCAAGAGAGGCGAAGTTTAACCTATTCTAGGATAAGTGATTTTTAATGCGATCGCAAAATTTTAAATAACCAACTTATCTATCTTACTGAGAAAGTAATTAAAGTAGCACTATTATTAGGAAATAATGCCTATTAAAGTCAAAACAGTACTGGTAATATTTAGGTTGTTATTACTGTAAATTTACTAGCCATAGAACAAAATATATTAATAAAATGCGATATTAAATCTCAAAGTGTATCTTTAATAACTCAAGAATTAGACGAATTATATTTAGTTGAGTTAGAACAGTTAGAAAATTCTGAGGTTGCCCAAAAAAATTATGATTCAAGCTTTTCCTCTAGTCGCGATCGCGATTCTTTATCGAGAAAATAAATTTTTGATGCAATTAAGAGATGATATAGAAGGCATTCTTTATCCTGGTAGTTGGGGATTTTTTGGGGGTCATATAGAAGTGGGAGAAACTCCAGAATCAGCTCTCAAAAGAGAATTAGTCGAAGAAATAAATTATGTTATAGAAAAACCAAAATTTTTTAATTGTTATACAGATAGTCGAGCAAAACGCTATATTTTTTATGCCCCTTTAACTGTTACAATAGACAAATTAGAACTTAATGAAGGTTGGGATTTAGATTTAGTTCCCGTAGAAAATATTCAGCGTGGATTTCATTATTCTGATAAACCAAAAATGGAAAAACCTCTAGGCGCTCTTCACCGCCAAATATTATTAGATTTTATTGCTGCAATGGCCAATGACTAACTGATCACTGATAAATGTTAACTGATAAATATTGACTCGATCACCTATATTCTCTAAATTATTATTTGCGTGCTGCAATATGACCCCCAATTTAAAACATGACTTTAACAGTTTATAACACACTTACTCGCCGTAAAGAAACCTTTAAAACCTTAGAAGAAAATAAAGTGCGGATGTATTGCTGTGGCATAACAGTCTATGATTACTGCCATTTAGGTCATGCAAGAACCTGTTTAGTATGGGATGTAGTGCGAAGTTATCTCGAATGGTTGGGGTATAAAGTAAATTATATTCAGAATTTCACTGATATTGACGATAAGATACTTAATCGTGCTAAAGCCGAAGGAACATCAATGGAAGATGTTTCAGAGCGTTTTATTAAAGCATATTTTGAAGATATGGAACGCCTGGGAATTCGTCAAGCAGATGCTTATCCTCGCGCTACCCATACTTTAGACGGCATTAAGCGATTGGTTGCCGATCTTGAAGCTAAAGGTTTTGCCTATCCTGCGGATGGAGATGTTTATTATTCTGTCAGAAAGTTTTCAGATTATGGGAAACTTTCAGGTAGAAAGTTAGAAGATATGCAAACAGGAGCCAGTGGCAGAATAGATATCCCTGAAGCTGAAAAAAAACAAGACCCCTGTGATTTTGCTTTATGGAAAGCTGCTAAAGAAGGTGAACCTTCCTGGGATTCTCCTTGGGGTGCGGGTCGTCCTGGTTGGCATATCGAATGTTCTGCTATGGTCAGAGAAAGGCTAGGAGAAACTATTGATATTCATGTCGGCGGTAGTGATTTGACATTTCCCCATCACGAGAATGAAATTGCTCAATCCGAAGCAGCAACAGGCAAATCCTTAGCTAACTATTGGTTACATAACGGTATGGTTAAGGTTGATGGCGAGAAGATGTCGAAGTCTCTAGGAAACTTTACAACCATCCGAGATTTGTTAGATAAGCCTGTGGATGCGATGGCAATGCGTTTGTTTCTTTTACAAGCCCATTATCGCAAACCTGTTGATTTTACCGATGAGGCAATCGCAGCTGCTACTCATGGTTGGAAAACTCTCAAAGAAGGATTATTATTTGGTGAGCGCTTTGGCCAAGATTTAGGTTTTGACGACCCTGTCTCTTCTACTGACTCCGAAGAGAGCGAATCAATTCGGCAAAGGTTTAAGGATGCAGTAAACGATGATTTTAATTTTTCTGCTGGGTTAGCGGTATTGTTTGAAATGGCTAAGGAGTTACAAAAAGAAGGTCACATCATAGTGCATCAAGGAAAGACTGAAGCCGAGCCGAAAAAGCTAGCAACGCATTGGTATACCCTAGTAGAATTGTCAGGAGTTTTAGGTTTTAAAGCAGAATTAGCAGCAGAGACGGTTACCGATGGCTTCAGTGATGACAAAATTGAGCAATTGATTCAGCAACGTGCTGCAGCCAAAAAAGCAAAAAACTGGTCAGAAAGCGATCGCATTCGGGATGAACTAAAAGCCCAGGGAATTAGTCTCATTGATACCAAAGAAGGTACTACTTGGCATCGCAGTTAGAGACAAAAATAGACTTTAACAATATCTTTTTCCTATTGTATTAAGCACAAACTGATCTAACAAATTTAGCAATGTTATCACCAGCAATTAATACTGTAATTGCAATGATGGAATCTTTACCAGAAGATAAACAAGATAAAATTGTCGAGCATTTGCGGGATTATATTCAAGAGTTACAAGACGAACAAAAATGGAATAACTCTTTTCATAAATCCCAGGATAAATTGATAGCTGCTGCTAAATTAGCTAAACAACAAATTAGGAAAGGCAAAGCCCAAGCAATGGATTATAATCAACTATGAAATCCCAAACTCTTCCTTCTTTTTGGGATAATTATAAATTTATTCTTGGACTCTCTGTTCCATTTCCGCTTTGATTTTATTTAATTTTTGCTATTAAAATATATAAACATTATCTCTTGAAAATGCGATGTCAGATTCAGAATTATGGACTAAAGTAACTTCAGAACAAAAAGAGCAGGCATATAGTATTTATAAAAAATGGCTAATAATAGCTAAATCTACTGAAAGAATTAATTATCAAAAAGCAACAGATGCTATCAAATTTGCTTATCTTGCTATAAAATCAAAAAAAGTGCCAGAAATATCTTTTGTTGATAGTCCGAAAGCTGCCCTTAAAAAAGCACAAGCAAGAGACGATTATAGGCAACAATCTTCTTTTGGGATCTATGATATTATTAGAAGAAAATTAGTATTCGAGCCAAGAAATAGTATTAAATATCAATTAAGTAACCTACCACAAACTAGCATTGAGCAAAACGAACAAGAGTTTCTTTCTGGTGGTTGGTCTATAGCTCAGCTTCAATTATTTTCTAGAATATCAATTCAATTTTGGTCGCGTTATGCTTGGTTTTTGGATTTCGCTTACTCAGTTTTAGGTTGCTACCATATTTCAGAAAGATGGAAAGCTCTTCAACTACTAGTAAAAAATTGTGGTTATATTTTGCCTTTCAATGATATTTGCTATATAAGTGACCGACCCATAGAATTATCGTTCAAAGATAATGATAATTTAATTTTACATGCAGAAAATAAACCAGCAGTTTTATTTCGTGATGGCTATAAGATTTTTGTTTTTAATGGAATTGAATTATCAATATCAATTTAATTTATTTTAATTTTAATTATGTATATTTACAAATCCTTTCGAACAGCCAAGCACAAAGAACGCCAGAGGTATCAAGATGTCAGAAAATATCATTAGCTATACCAGTGAAGAATTAGCTGCTCAACGAGCACAGGGAAAAAGCCGCACTGACTGGCAAAGGGTCAAAACCGCAACTGATGCAGACATTGAGGCAGCAATGGAAAAAGATCCTGATACTGAGAAAATTACTGATCGGGATTGGAAAAATGCCACTTTGACTGTTCCCTTACAACTAGATACAGAAATGATGGCATGGTTGCAAGCTCAAGAAGAAAACTATCAAACTCATATCCAACGCCTTGTGCGCGAAGAGATGCGTCAAAAAACTAATACTTACAGTAATGAGAAATAGACCATTAACTTAATGGATCACAAAGAACTGAGACAAACAATAATCGGTTACTCTAGCGGAAATCTAGAGCAGCGAAAAAATTGGTATTCCCCCGCAGCGGAGGCTTACAATAAGGTAAGACCTCGTTATCCCCAAGACTTAATCCGTCAAGTAATAGATATAGCGCAGCTCTCATCTGCATCAAAAATTCTTGAGATAGGCTGTGGTCCAGCAACAGCAACGATAGCATTCGCTGAATTAGGCTCGTCGATACTTTGTTTAGAGCCTAACCCAGATTTTTACAATTTAGCCCAACAAAATTGTCAACCATATCCACAGATAGAAATTCAAAATATATCCTTTGAGGAATGGACATTAGAAGCTGAAAAATTTGATGCTGTTTTAGCAGCGAGTTCTTTTCATTGGATACCCTCTGATGTTGGATATCCTAAAGCAGCCAAAGCTTTACGGAAAAATGGCCACTTCATTTTATTGTGGAATAAACAACTTCAGCCCAGCTATGAAATTTATCAAAGTCTATCGGAAATCTATCAAGTTCACGCTCCATCTCTAGATCAATATGAAGACAAAGCAAAACAAGAAAATATTTTGCAGGGACTAGGGCAAATGGTCATAGATTCAGGACAATTTAAGAATTTAGTAGTTGGTCATATTAATACTGAATTGACTTATACGGTTGATGAGTATTTGGCACTTTTAAGTACTTACTCACCTTATCTAAAACTTGCCCCACAGAACAAGAAAGCTTTATTAGAAGGATTGAGACATAGAATAGAATCTGATTTTGGTGGCAGTCTTAAGCTTTCCTACATGTCTGCTTATCATATTGCTCAGAAATCTTAGATAGCAAAATCTAAAAAAACTACAGAGATTACGCGATCGCATTCGGGATGAACTAAAAGCCCAAGGTATTAGTCTTATTGAGACAAAAGAAGGTACAACTTGGCATCATGGTTAGCAATCAATCAAGCAACACACTATAAAGTATGAACTATAAATTGATCTCTACCTTGGTCTTTAGCGCTATAAAGAGCTAGATCCGCATTGCAAATTAATGATTCTGGACTAGTTGCTGTCAAGGGAATGGTGCTACTGACTCCCTGACTGATGGTGACAAAATCACTAACATCTGATGACGGGTGATGAAGCTCAAGATGGCGAATGGCTAGTTTAATTTTATTGGCAATGTAAATAGCGCCTTCTAAGTTAGTGTTAGGAAGGATCACAGCAAATTCTTCTCCTCCATAACGAGCCACTAAATCAGCAGGGCGTTGTACCGCTTTAGCGATTACTTGTGCGATTTGTTCTAAACAATGATCTCCTGCTGGATGACCTTTACTATCGTTGTATTGCTTGAAATAATCTATATCCAGAAGAATCAGAGACAGCGGTGCTTTTTCCCTAGTCAGTCTGCGCCATTCTCGCTCTAGATATTTGTCAAATTGACGACGATTGGCGACTCCAGTCAAATCATCGATAGTCGCTAAACAATGTAATTCTTGATTGGCTTGACGTAAAGCATTTTCCACTTTAATTCGTCGTTCAATTTCATTTTGTAATAAGATATTTTGCTGCTGTAACAATTGTTGTAATCGCTGAAGCTCTAATTGCCTTTCAATCCGCGCAACTGCTTCTTCAAGATAAAAAGGCTTGGTAATATAATCAACACCGCCTATCTCGATCGCTTTCACTTTGTCGGTTTGATCTTGAGAATCGCTGAAAAAGATAATGGGAATTTTGTTAGTGCGCTCGCTGTTTTTAAGAGAAGAGCAAACTTGATAGCCATTTATGGGAGGAGTCCTTAACTCCAGCAAGATCAAATCTGGCTGAGTCTCTTGAGCGATATTGATCGCATTATCACCGTCTAAGGCTTTTTTTGTGTGATAACCTTTACCATCAAGAGTTGTCGTTAAGTGTTTTAAATCGTCCGGATTGTGATCAATGAGTAATATTGTGTCTTGACGATATTGCATTGATAGTTGCTACTCCCTTAATAGTCCATCAAACGTAACTACGGAAATTACCGTAAGTGTATATTCTTAAGATAGATTTTATTTTTTTATTTTTATACAGTATATATAATTAAATGCGAATTTGTACTTAATGAGTACAAAAGTACTAATAATTTACTAAAATTCCCAGTGTGAATAGACAAGAGAGGTTTTTTGGTCAGTAAAAATACTGATTGCCATCAGGCAATTGAATAATATTGAATAGATTGAATAATGTGGATACATGATAATTACCGATAATTCTGGTCGTTCATGATGATTTATAGCCACTAACAAAATGTAAATTATTTCAATAACCATGAAGATTTAGTTTTAACTAGGTATTTTTGTGTTAGAAGTTGGTTTTGTACTAGCGTTTTTGTGTTATGGAATCAGAAGCTCACCAAAACCCTTTGTCTAAAGTTGAAACAATCGAACAGTTGCGAACAACAATTGATAAATTAGAAGCCATTATTGAGCAGCTTAACTCTGCATCTGTTGGAGATTTACCTGCTTCTAAATCGATAGCAGCTCTGACAACTACTGCCGAAGAATTAGAAAATGTGATTGCTGAATTAGCTCAGGAAGCAGTGACTCCTGAATCGCAACCAACGCCAGCTGAGAATGAAGTTGTTAATGAAGTTGTGGCAGCCCCTCCAGAAGCTACTCCTATTGCTCCTCAAGAACAACCCTCAGAAACTCCAATAGCGGAAACTCTTGAAACAACAGAGCCAATAACTCCAAAAACTGTTACCAAACCACTAACTAAACCTCAAAAAAAACCTACTAAGTCTCACAAGAAAAAAAATTGGCTTGCCATTGCAATTGTTGCTTTAATAGTGGCAATTATTCCTATTTCTTGGAAATATTTATCCCCGAGCGCGACTCCACAATTATTATCAGAAAAGAGCACAGAAATTGTTACAGAAGAACTACCTGTTATTGCAACCAACTTGCCAGATGAAAGTTTACCAATTAATGAAGAAAAGCCGGTTGTTTCCGAAGCAACAGAGCAAGTAGCAAACTTTACTATTAATGAACTTCCCAATCAGCAAATAGAAAATCTTGCTATTTCTCTTAGTGAACCGCCAAGGCAACCAATAGAAAAAATCACAGAAGTTGCGACACCAACTTCCTTAACAGAAGAAATAAAAAAAACTTTAGGACAAGAGGAAGCCAAATTAATAATAGCTTTAGTACCAGATTTAGCAACTTCTGCCACCAATATTGAAGCAGAACCAGCAATAGCTTCAGAAGCATTAGAATCAGAATTAATTCCCCAATCAGCAACTAACACTGCCCCTGAATCTCTATCAGAGATAGATGAAAGCATAGATAAAAAACTAGATCCCACAGGAGATTTAGAAATAGATAATATTCCAGAAAATGCTCCAGAATCAGAACCTAAAATATTAGTCCCTACAAATTTGGTTGCAGAAGATGAAGCAAAATCATTAGATTTAAAAACATTAATTCATAAAGTAAAACTCACTCCTGAACAAAATTTACTTGCTACATTAAGGGAAAAAGTTTTGCAACTGGCTGAAGACTATGAAGAAGACATCGTATTATCCATAGAACCCAAAATAGCTAACAATCTTCTCATAGTTAAAATTACCGATGATTGGTATCAATTAGAAACTACAAAACAAGATGAAATTGTTGCCACTATGTTTAAGCGATCGCAAAAATTAGAATTTAGAAGATTAGAAATCATAGATCAAAATGATAATTTAGTTGCCCGTAGTCCAGTGGTAGGACAAAACATGATAATTTTTCGTCGAGATTCCTAAATAATGTAAAATTGTGATTAAAAAGACCAATCCTCACCATGAAATCATCGCCGTTCCTAAAGCGATCGCGAATGAAGTAAAATTATTTATTAACTTGTTGAATTCTGGAGAAATAGATTCTTTTTCTGATTTACTTGACCTAGCTGGATTCAGTAATCTCACTCAAGCAAATATATCAGACTTAACCGCAGAATTGGCGGTTAGAAACATTACAAAAGATATTACTAATCATGAATTAACTCTTACTATCGATCAAGAAAAAGCCTTTTCCCAACTAAAAAATTTTACAGAAAGTAATGATAAATTCTTTCGCCTAACTGGCTATGCTGGAACCGGTAAAAGCTTTCTAATTACTCACTATATTAGATGGCTAAAAAACCAAAAATTAGATTTTATAGCTGCTTGTCCCACAAACAAAGCTGCTAAGAGTTTGCGAACTTTAGCAGATAATGAAGGAATAGATATTGATGTTAAAACCATTGCCCAACTATTAGGACAACAACCTGAATTCAATGAAAAAACAGGAGAAGAAGAATTCATTTCTGCAGAAAAACTAGACTTTTCAGGATATGGAATTATCATCATTGATGAGTTTTCAATGGTTAACAAAAATAACTTTGAAGATATTGTCAATGAAGTAGAATATTCCCTATTCACTAAAATCGTATTTGTTGGCGATGCGGCACAACTCCCCCCAGTTAAAGAAAAAGAACCAATTGTCGCCACATCAGACATCATTGAGCTCGAATCTACTTTAACAGAAGTCGTCCGCTATGATGGAGAAATAGCTCGCGTCGCAGAATCTATTAGAAGCAATAATCAATACTCTCGTACCCTTTATCCTTTTACTACTACCAAAGATCAAACTATTCTTTGTCTACCACAATCAGAATGGTTAGTCAAAGCAATTACACTCTTTCAATCTCCTGAATACCAATTAAATCCTGACCATGTAAGATTTTTGGCTTGGAGAAATAAAACTGTGGCTACTCTCAATAAATTTGTACGTAGTAAGTTGTGGGGAAAAGACGTACCACCCTATGTACCAGGAGATAGATTAATTGCTCGCAAACCTTTATTTAGAGTCAGACCTGGAGGCAAGGGAAAAAATAAATGGGGAATCTTAATCAATAATTCGGAAGAAGCTCAAGTTATTGAAACTGGTATTCTATGCGAAGTAAATTTTCAGGGTCATAATTATAAATATTGGAAGGTAAAAGTACAACTTGAAACTGGTAGCTCTCAAACTCTTTCTATTCTCCACGAAGACAGTTTACTACAACATAAGGAACAAGTAAAAAATTTCGCTAGTAAAAAACAATGGCAATATTATTTTGACCTTTCGAGAATGTTTGATGATGTTGGTTATGCTTATGCTTTGACAACTCATAAAGCACAGGGAAGTACTATTGATTATGTCTTTCTTGATGTTAATGATATGAGAGGTTGTGGTGACAGACAGAAACTGCTTTATACTGCAATTACCAGAGCTAAAAAGCAAGCTTTAATTCCCCATTAAATCATTAATATTGTACCTTGAAAATATTGCTTGACATTACCTCTCTTCAGTAAAGAGATCGCGTTAATCAGTTCAAGTAGCGATCACTACTTCCAAGTTCTTGATTTTTCGAAAAACTGCAAGCCCTAATGTTAAATATTGCTTAAATATTGCTCTATCGACTGATATTTTTGTACTAATTATCAAGTGCTCACTTATTATCAGTTTTTGTTTTACTGCAGAGGGCGATTTCGAATCTCCATGGAGTTTAAGATTTGGAGTTATTTATGAGTGCTTAAAGAACTTTATTAGTAGCATTAAGAATTGGGAGTTATGGCAAATTGCTGCAATAAGTATTCATAAAATTTTTCTATAGCTACTTCGGTCATGACGTTAATTTTTCTCCCGCCAGATTTAAGAATAGTTCTTCCTTGACTGATACCTGTACTAATAATATCTGTTTCTTTAGCTTCAATACGATATATTTCGGGACGAGCTAAATAAGCCGTCGCCAATATATCCCAAAAATAGTAATTTTGTGGAATTGCTAGGGCATAACACATTCCCGCTAAGTCAGATAAAGTGTAGCGACGTTGTTTAGTTAATTTTCTAATAAAGTCTGGAGTTACGGGAACGGTATTTGTAAGATCTAAAGGACATAAAGTAAGAGGAATCTGCGTATCCCAGATTTGTTTAGCGGCAATCGCATCCCAAAAAACGTTCCATTCTGCTGAGCCATCATGCTCTAAGGCAAAGACTTTTTCTACATTACCAGGAACGGTTAATGCCCCTCCCATCCACACTATTTCTTTAATTTTATGAATTATCTTGGGCTCTAGGGTGAGCGCTTCAGCAATGGTAGTTAAGGGACCCGTTACCATTAAAGTCACCGATTCTGAGGCGGCGTTCAAGCGCTCAATAATAAATGTTTGTCCTGACTTCGATGCTAAAGGCGTTTTAATGGGCTCTAGTTCGTTAAGAATGGGAAAATTATTAATAATTACAGAATCGCGACGGAAATCTGCTGGAAAAGGGTTAATTCCCCGCACAGTGCTTTCTGCAACAGAAATATTACTTTTGCCCATAAAATCGAGAAGTTTACGGGTCACGCTCACAGCAGCTTTGGGATAGCAATCAGCAGGAGTAACTACGATTCCGATGGTCTCTACCTCAGTCATGGTCATGAGTAACATTGTCGCTAAGAGGTCATCAATTCCCCCATCATGATCCATTAATATCAGCTTTTTATCCATAGTTTGGCGAAAATAAAATCGAAGAAAACTACCTAAATCTCTAAGCGCGATCTGCAGCGAGAAGTTAGACCCGAAATAATACCGTACATCTAAAACCATACCTTGCAAAGGATAGCAAATTTGCAACTGAATAGACTATCTTTGTATAAGCTAATTAAAGCTAATTAGAGTGAAAATATCTTGCTGCCTAACTATTTATTAGATAGAAACTTTTATTTTTTTATTTCCTACCTAACATCGTGAGGGTGATTACGCAAAAACTTCCTGGCGTAAAGCGATCGCAATTTGATTACTATTCTGGGTAATCCCTTCATAGAAGAAAAAGACTTGTCCTCCTAAACCACTGCTACGATTAAGCTGAACCGACTTAACGATATCAGAAGTAGTTAAATTAACATTGTTAGCTCTAAAAGCAATGCCAGGAGCAAATTTTTTTCTTTGAGAGGATTTCGGAAAACTTGATTTAATTTTATCGGCGTTGCTGAATTCAGGTATGATGCTCTAAAATAGCGATCGCAAAATCAGCAATCAAGGTTTAACTCTTATGCAGTGTCCTGAATGCCCTAAAGGACTAGCTTCGCGTCGTCAATCTACTCATATCAATAAAAATGGG
>JASJDR010000112.1 GCA_030065615.1 Xenococcus sp. MO_188.B8
GATAATTTTTTGGGTTTTAAAATATAACTGTCTAGCATAATATATTCCCATATTAGTTAGCTTATGAGCTTCTTCACATAGAAATTTTAAGATATTATTTAAGTCGCTATTTCAACTTACTAAAATTTGCTGACATGCGTACATCTTAACCTCTTTTAGCTTAAGATATTATACAGTGTTTTAAGATACAAAAGATTAAAATCTTTAACTTGTTTTCATGAGGGGCTGACACTTGAGCGCCCCATCCATCGGCTAAAGCCTGATGGCTTTCAACTGCTAGACTCTAGGTAAAAAAAAAAGATAACAAGAATGAATTGTCCCAAACTCCTCAAAATACATAAGTTTTGCTTATCATCATAGGTACGGGAGAGCCGACTTGCACTAGTAATGAACAAAAATAGTTTATATAGAGAACTTTTTATAAGTTTACAATTTTTTTATGAGCTTAAATAAGTATATTGTCGATCAATTTGTAAATTTGTAAAATTTTTGTCAATATATGATTTTTAAATGAAATAAGTTTCGCTACAATTATTAAGTTACGTAAGATCAACTAAGTAATTAGTTAAGCTTACATAATATTACTGATATTAAGTTTATTGAATAGGTATCTACCTTATAGAGGTCATAATGAAACTGAAATTATTAGCGGGGATACTAACTAGTGTAGGTCTTATCTTGGGTAATGCGATCGCTTTTGTACCGGAAAGTGAAGCATCCTCCAAGAATACTTACTACTGCGCTCAACTTCAAGGTACATGGAATACTTTTGTGAATACTCCTAGAGGCCGAGTGAAGTTAGTCGGTTGGGAAACTAAGTTTTCTGAGGAATGGACTCCTCAAAAGCGCTGTGTAGAAGTTTCCGGACGTTTTCAGAATTTTCTCGAATCTGGAACTTTAAAGTATATTCGTACAGGCGTAGTCAATAACTTACCAGTAATCTGTGTTGCTCAAATTCGTGGGGGAGGTTGTCCTGAACAAAATGTTTTGATTACCTTTAAACCCGAAACAGACCCAGAAAAAGTTTTAATTCAATTAGTCGATTTTCGTCGTAGCGTTAGTGGTCAAACCATTGTTTTGAATGAAAATGATGCTGCATTTTATTCTCAGGGAGAATTCTATGTCGATGTACAGAAATTTTTAGAAAATATTCCTATTGAAGAATAGAACATAAAAATTAAGCAAACTTTTTTGATTAAAAAGAAGTTTTTTAATAGGGGCAATAGAAGTAATTTACACGTTATTCTTCGCCCCTATTACTTTTTAAGTTCTAATATTATTGAATTAACATTTTGTGAATGCTCAGCAAACGGGGTAGAATATTAGTCCTTAAATTTTAATTCTCAATTAGCTACAGCGCATTATTCACTACAAAGTTTACAATGAAACATACGATTTCAGTTTTAGTAGAAGACGAAGCAGGAGTTTTAACTCGGATTGCCGGATTGTTTGCCCGTCGTGGTTTTAATATTGAAAGTCTAGCAGTTGGACCAGCAGAACAAGTTGGAATTTCGCGGATTACGATGGTTGTCCCTGGAGATGACAAAGTGATTGAGCAACTAATCAAACAACTCTACAAATTGATTAGCGTGCTCAAGGTACAGGATATTACTGAAACTCCTTGTGTGGAGAGAGAATTGATGTTGGTGAAAGTAAACGCAACAGCTTCTAATCGGGGAGAAGTAATTCAATTGGCACAAATTTTTCGTGCTCGCATCGTTGATATTGCTGATGAAGCTTTAACTCTAGAAGTGGTAGGAGATCCAGGTAAGTTGGTGGCGATTGTTCAGATGCTTAATAAATTTGGTATTAGAGAAATCTCCCGTACTGGAAAGATTGCTTTGGTTAGAGAGTCTGGAGTCAATACTGAGTATCTCAAATCATTGGAAGCCAAGGTTTATTAACTGTGGGCTTTGTAGAAGCAGTGAATTGAATAAGTATTATTGCTGCTTGACAAATAACTCTAATATGCTCCCCATTTTTTGTAATCTGATTGTGATCATTTCCTTAAAAAATCTGACAGATCAGACTCTCTCGGTAAAATTAAATAACTATATTTTATTTATCTTTGGTCTTACCCCATAGCTAGTTTATCAAAATATGAATAATCATCAACTGCCCCCCAAACAGGGTCTCTATGATCCTCGCTTTGAGCATGATGCCTGCGGTGTCGGGTTTATCGTCCACATGAATGGCAAGAAATCTCATGAGCTTGTGGAACAGGCTTTGACGATTCTGGTTAACTTGGAACATCGTGGTGCTTGTGGTGCTGAAACAAATACAGGTGATGGGGCAGGTATTTTGATGCAAATACCTCACAAGTTTCTGAAGAAGGTAACGGCACAGGACAATATTACTCTGCCAGAACCAGGAAAATATGGGGTGGGGATGATCTACGCTTCCCCCGATCCTGTTCTTAGAGAGCAAGGGAGAAAAGTATTTGAGAGGGTTGTTGCTGAAGAAGGACAACAAGTATTAGGTTGGCGTGATGTGCCCACGGATAACTCAACTATGGGGGACACGGCAAAATCCAGTGAACCCTTTATGCAGCAGGCTTTTATCCAGCGTGCAACCGACATTGATGAAGCAGCCTTTGAGCGCAAACTTTTTGTGATCCGCAAACGCAGTCATAAAGAGATTCACGAAGAGGTAGGAGATTCCTTTTGGTATGAGTCCAGTATTTCCTGCCGTACAATTGTTTATAAAGGCATGTTGATGCCATTACAAGTAGGAGAATATTACCCTGAACTCCACGACCGGGATCTCGAAAGTGCTTTAGCTTTGGTACATTCGCGCTTTAGTACCAATACTTTCCCTAGTTGGGAGAGATCCCATCCCTATCGCTACATTGCCCATAATGGAGAAATTAATACCTTGCGGGGTAACATCAACTGGATGCACGCCCGACAGTCTTTGTTTGAGTCAGATATCTTTGGCGATGACATCAAAAAAGTACAAAATCTAATTAATATTGATGGCAGTGATTCTAGTATTTTCGATAATACTTTAGAATTATTGGTTTTGGCAGGGCGATCGCTACCCCATGCGGTGATGATGATGATTCCTGAACCCTGGGCAGCTCACGAATCGATGAGTGATCAGAAGAAAGCTTTCTATGAATATCATTCCTGTTTGATGGAACCCTGGGATGGCCCGGCTTCGATCGCCTTTACTGATGGCACCATGATGGGAGCAGTCCTAGATCGCAATGGTTTACGTCCTTCTCGTTATTATGTGACCAAGGATGATCTGGTAATTATGGCTTCAGAAGCAGGAGTTTTACCCGTTCCTCCAGAACAAGTAGCCTTGAAGGGACGTTTAGAGCCAGGTCGCATGTTCCTGGTCAATATGGAAGAGGGACGGATTGTTGCTGATGAGGAGATTAAACAAGCAATCGTTAATGAGCATCACTATCGTGAATGGTTGAATAATAATTTAGTGGATTTGGCATCTTTACCTGAACCAAATTCAAGTAACAGTTCTGGGTCTATTTCGGAATCTGAATCTCAGACAATTCTGCAAAAGCAGATGGCCTTTGGTTATACCTTTGAAGAACTGCGAATGTTACTCAAGCCAATGGCTATGAATGGAGTTGAGGCAATTGGTTCGATGGGGACAGATACGCCCTTAGCCGTACTTTCTGAGCGTCCTAAGTTACTTTACGATTATTTCCAACAATTATTTGCTCAGGTAACTAATCCACCCATTGATTCGATTCGGGAAGAAATTATTACTTCACCCGTAACTACCATTGGCTCGGAACGCAACTTACTTAATCCCCAACCAGAAAGTTGTCATCTAATTCGGTTAAAAACTCCGATCATCACTAATGCAGAATTAGCCAAGCTCAAACAAATCAATGGAAGTTTCCAGTCGATTACGTTACCGATTCTCTTTGACCCCAAAGAAGGTGTGCAAGGTTTAGAGGCAGCGATTGAGCAAATTTGTACTGCTGCTGATAATGCGATCGCGAATGGCACAAGTATCATTATTTTAAGCGATCGCGATATTTCCCCAGACCGTGCGCCGATTCCTGCTTTACTGGCAGTTTCTGGTTTACATCACCATCTAATTCGTCAAGGCACTCGTACCAGAGTCGGCATTGTGCTCGAATCGGGCGAACCGAGAGAAGTTCATCATTTTGCTGTTTTACTGGGTTATGGTTGTGGGGCGATTAATCCCTATCTTGCTTTTGCGACTCTTGATGAGATGATTAGCCAGAGAATTTTGGTTGATCTTGACTACAAGAGCGCTTGCAAAAATTATATTAAAGCCGTAACCAAAGGAACGATTAAAATTGCCTCTAAGATCGGAATTTCCACTCTCCAAAGTTATCGCGGTGCCCAAATTTTTGAAGCCATTGGACTCAATCATTCGGTGATTGATCGCTATTTCACCTGGACAGCCTCTCGGATCGAGGGAGCCGATCTAGAAGCGATCGCCAAAGAAACCATTTTACGTCATAGCCATGCTTTTCCCGATCGCGATGTTAATGTTCATACTCTCGATGTTGGTGGTGAATATCAATGGCGTAAAGATGGGGAAGCCCATTTGTTTAGTCCCCAAACTATTCATACTTTGCAACAAGCTGTCAGAACTGGGGATTACGAGCTTTATAAGCAATATGCCAAACTGATTAACGAGCAGAACAAACAACGCTTTACTCTAAGGGGATTATTGGAATACAAAGATCGCGAACCGATTCCCCTCGAAGAAGTAGAACCAGTAGAAGAGATCATGAAACGGTTCAAAACTGGAGCCATGAGTTATGGCTCGATTTCTAAAGAAGCCCATGAGTCTCTGGCGATCGCTATGAATCGTATTGGTGGCAAATCTAATACTGGAGAAGGAGGAGAAGATCCTGAACGCTACACTTGGACCAACGAACAGGGCGACTCGAAAAATAGTGCGATCAAACAAGTAGCATCGGGGCGTTTTGGCGTTACCAGTTTGTATTTATCCCAAGCCAAAGAATTACAAATTAAAATGGCTCAGGGAGCAAAACCAGGAGAAGGGGGACAATTACCCGGGAAAAAAGTCTATCCTTGGATTGCCAAAGTGCGCCATTCAACCCCAGGAGTGGGCTTGATTTCTCCGCCACCGCACCATGATATTTACTCGATCGAAGATTTAGCTGAGTTAATTCATGACCTCAAAAATGCCAATCGGGAAGCTCGCATTAACGTTAAATTAGTCTCAGAAGTTGGTGTAGGTACGATCGCTGCTGGGGTAGCCAAAGCTCATGCCGATGTGGTCTTAATCTCTGGTTTTGATGGCGGCACAGGAGCATCTCCCCAGACCTCGATTAAGCATGCGGGACTGCCTTGGGAACTAGGTTTAGCCGAAACCCATCAAACTCTAGTTTTGAATAACCTGCGCAGTCGCATTACCGTCGAAACTGACGGTCAAATGAAAACAGGTCGAGATGTCGCGATCGCAATTCTACTAGGTGCTGAGGAATTTGGTTTTTCGACCGCTCCTTTAGTAACTCTCGGTTGTATCATGATGCGTGTTTGTCATATGAATACTTGTCCTGCGGGTGTGGCCACTCAAGATCCCAGGCTGCGTAAGAATTTTATCGGCGATCCCGCTTACACCGTTAACTTCTTTAAGTTTATCTCCCAAGAACTTCGCGAAATCATGGCAAGTTTGGGCTTCCGCACCCTTAATGAAATGGTGGGGCGTACCGATGTTCTAGAAGCGAAAAAAGCTGTCGATCATTGGAAAGCCAAAGGGCTCGATCTTTCTCCCATTCTCTATCAGCCAGAAGTTGACCCCAATGTTGGTCGTTATTGTCAGATTAAACAGGACCACGGTTTAGATAAATCGCTAGATATCACTACCTTGCTGGATCTGTGTCAACCTGCAATTGAAAACGGCGAAAAGGTCAAAGCTACTCTACCAATTAAAAATACGAATCGGGTAGTGGGGACAATTTTGGGTAATGAAATCACCAAACGTCATTGGGAGGGTTTGCCAGAAGATACGGTAGAACTTCATTTCCAAGGTAGTGCCGGACAAAGTTTTGGCGCATTTGTCCCTCAGGGTGTCACTCTAGAATTGGAAGGGGATGCCAATGATTATCTAGGAAAAGGCTTGAGTGGCGGCAAAATAATTGTTTATCCTCCCAAAAATTCGACCTTTGTACCCGAGGAAAATATTCTTATCGGCAATGTTGCCTTCTATGGGGCAACTGGTGGTGAAGCTTATATTTATGGTGTGGCGGGAGAACGCTTCTGTGTACGGAACTCTGGAGTTAATGCTGTAGTAGAAGCCGTCGGCGATCATGGTTGCGAATATATGACTGGGGGCAAGGTTGTCATCCTCGGTTCTACTGGACGGAACTTTGCTGCGGGCATGAGTGGTGGAGTGGCCTATATTCTTGATGAACAGGGAGATTTTGCGACTCGTTGTAATACCCAAATGGCAGATATCGAACCTCTTGATGAAGAAGATCGCGAAACTATCTACCAAATGATCCAAAAACACGCTGATTATACCAACAGTCAGAAAGCATCTAAAGTGCTATCTAATTGGCAAGAGACAGTAGGCAAATTTGTCAAAGTGATGCCCAGAGATTATAAGCGGGTTATCCAAGCCATTAAAAATGCGATCGCAGAAGGTTTAAGCGGCGACGATGCCCTAACCGCAGCATTTGAAGCCAACGCCCGCGATGCTGCCCGTATCAGTGGCAGCTAATTTTTAAATAAATTGGTGGTAGAGACGTAGCTTGCTACGTCTCTACTAATCGTTCATTATTAATCATTTATCGTTTTAATTAATATGGGAAAACCAACAGGCTTTATTGAATATCTTCGCGAAGACCCCTCAGAATTACCAGCAGTTGAACGTATCCGTAACTGGGATGAATTTCATTTGCCAATGCCGGAAGATCATCTACGCACCCAGGCAGCAAGATGTATGGATTGCGGTACGCCTTTTTGTCATACGGGCATTACAATTAATAGAATGGCGAGTGGTTGTCCCATCAATAACCTAATTCCCGAATGGAACGACCTAATTTATCGGGGACTGTGGCGAGAAGCATTAGAGCGTTTGCATAAAACTAATAATTTCCCAGAATTTACGGGTCGAGTTTGCCCGGCACCCTGCGAAGGTGCTTGTGTGCTGGGGATTCATAATCCACCAGTAACCATTAAAAATATTGAATATTCGATTATTGAAAAAGGTTGGGAGTCAGGTTGGGTTACACCCGAGCCACCCCAAAAACGCACTGGGAAAAAAGTTGCGGTTGTCGGTTCTGGGCCAGCGGGACTATGTGCGGCGGCACAACTTAATAAAGCAGGTCATTGGGTGACGGTGTTTGAACGGGCAGATCGACCTGGGGGACTATTAATGTATGGTATTCCCAACATGAAACTAGATAAAAAAGCGATCGTGATGCGTCGCCTTGAGCTGTTAGAGCAAGAAGGCGTTAAATTTATCTGCAACACCGAAATTGGTAAAGATTTACCTGCCGAGCAATTACTTAAAGAATATGATTCGGTCATACTTTGTACTGGAGCTACTAAACCGAGAGATTTCCCTATCGAAGGTCGTGACCTCAAAGGTATCCATTTTGCGATGGAATTTCTGACAGAAAATACCCAAGCACTTCTTGAGCAAAGAGATCCAGGGATTTCTGCTCAAGATAAAGATGTAGTCATTATTGGTGGTGGTGACACGGGAACAGACTGTGTAGGGACATCGGTACGTCACGGTTGTCGCAGCTTGGAGCAACTGGAAATCATGCCTCAACCTCCCCTAGAACGGGCTCCTAATAATCCTTGGCCCGAATGGCCGAAAGTTTACCGCCTGGATTACGGACAGGAGGAAGCTGCTGCCAAATTTGGAGATGATCCTCGGGGATATCTTACTACGGCAACTAAGTTTGAAGGGGATGAACAAGGACAGGTTAAAGCAGTTCATACAGTACAGATAAAATGGGAAAGAGATGCCAATGGTCGCTTTACACCCCAACATGTTCCTGGAACAGAAAAGGTTATCCCTGCTCAATTAGTTTTGCTAGCAATGGGTTTCTTGGGGCCAGAACAACCTTTGCTCGATTCTTTAGGACTTGATCGCGATTCTCGTAGTAATATCAAAGCCGAATATAACCAATACAATACTAGTATTCCTGGAGTGTTTGCCGCAGGAGATTGTCGTCGGGGACAAAGTTTAGTAGTTTGGGCATTTGATGAAGGTCGTGGTGTAGCTCGGGAATGCGATCGTTATTTGATGGGCAGTACGGATTTACCTTAAGGGGAATTCAAAATTCAAAAATAATTTATTTTACAGATTGTCTGTAAGGGCGCAAGGCTTGCGCCCTGAAAATATTTTGCAGAAACCTGGTGCTATGCGATATCTTCGGTAATCACTGTGCGAGAACGACGCTCATATCAAATCACTAAATGTTTGCTACACATAAGGCATCAACAATAAATGGATAACAAGTAATTGAACTAACAATTGAATTGTCGAGTTTGTTTAAGGTTTGACTAAGAGTAATTCTCAAACGATCTAGATTTTCAAAGACATACCACTGTAATTTATCTTTTAAATATCTCCATAGTCTCTCAATCGGATTAACTTCTGGAGTGTAGGGGGGTTGAAAAATAAAAATAATATTCTCAGGTATTACCAGATCTTGTTTATCATGAAATCGTCCATTATCTAACTGAATAATATGCAGTTCATTAGGGTATTTTTTAGAAAATGACTCTAGATAAACTAGAAAGCAATCACTATTTAAATGTGACCATTCTTCAAAAAAATTTTCCCCAGTAATTGGTTCTACCAAGCCATACAGCCAAAGATAATCATATTTATATTGATACAATCCAACAGGTTGTACCCCCTTAATTGTTATTTTCTTTCTTTCTATAGTATGCAATCCAAATCGGGATTCATCTTGTACCCAATATCTAATTTCTTGATATTTATCTCTTTTATCTTGATGCAATAATAGTTCTTTTTCAATTATTTCTGGAATTTTTGCTTGCTCCGTCCTTACGCTGAGGAAACCTCAGCGCGGGCGGTGCGCTTTTTGAATTCAGCTTCAGCCTCGGCATCTTTTTTTATTAATATTCTTGTTTAAACATACTTGTGCCAAAAAAGGATAATATTCATTTAGCGTAATTCTCTCAAAATTAAACTGTTACTCTTTGATGGCATAGGTGACATCTTCAGCAGCAGCTTGTATAGTTATTCCTTTTTCAACAGTTTCTTCTGTTTCTTTAGTAATATTTTTGAACCATGGCTCAAAGCTTTTCAGTAGTTTACTATCAAACTTAGCTCCAATTTTGTAGAGTTCATCAGCTACTTTTTTGATAATAAGTAGCTATATATCCGTATATTCAGCGGAACGAAAAATCTAAGTATAATAGTTTGAGCGTTTGATTCAGGTCGCATGTAGCTCGGTAATGCGATCGCTATTTGATAGAAAGTACTGATTTTCCTTAAAGTCTAGTCACAGGACTTAGCAAGATTAAGAATATGCTGAGGGCAAGGGTTTAGGGATTGTAATCATCAATCCCTGACCCTAGGTAATTTATCTTACTCAGCCACTTAACAGCTTTTTAATAATTACTAGTGAGCAGTAATTATCAACTAGTTTCTTGTTCCCAATCTATAGCATCACTATCGAAATCAGACTGTAAAACATCATCTTCTGGGTTTAAACCAGTATAGGCTCTAGCAGTTTGATCATCGAGAATGACATTTTCATCATCCTTGATCTTATTGTAAGTTCGCAAAGATGATGGTTCAGGATTAACTGGGTTAACGATGGGCTCTTCTGCTGCTACTCGAAAACTATCCATTTCACCACCATAACCATAGAGGGAGCCGTTACGAAGTGCGGAATTATCAATTTCACCTCCTCTAAAGACACCAGGTTCTTCATGGGTATTAAAGCCCGTTCCTGCGGGAATCAAACGACCAATGATCACATTTTCTTTCAAGCCTCGAAGCCAGTCAGATTTGCCTTCGATCGCGGCTTCAGTCAGAACCCTGGTAGTTTCTTGGAAAGAGGCAGCGGAAATAAAACTATCGGTATTAAGAGAAGCTTTCGTAATCCCTAAAAGCATCGGTGTATACTGAGCAGGAGCGCCGCCTGTAATGGACATCGCATCATTAACTTGCTCGATTTCTCGTAAAGCTACTAATTCTCCAGGGAGCATTACGGTATCTCCACCATCATCGATTCTCACTTTAGAGGTCATTTGACGTACAATCACCTCAATATGCTTATCAGAAATATCAATTCCCTGACTCTGATACACAGATTGCACTCCGCTCACCAAGAAGGTTTGGGCTTTTTGTAAGCCAATTAACGATGCCTCGTAACACCCTTCTGTTTCTAAATGATAATTAAAGAAAACTTCGAGAATCTGATGGGGGTTAGCTGGCCCATCAGTGAGCATTTCTCCGACCCCAACCTTTTGTCCATCAGCTACGAGCGCATTTTGACTGGGGCTTACCGGATAATCAGTAATAGTTCCATCCTCTTCAATAATTTTGATATCTACGGTTTCCCCTTCTTCGTAGACAACTTGACATTCTCCAGGACGGCGACTCAGGATACAGCTTTCTTTGGGTTTACGGGCTTCTAGAAGTTCTTCAATCCGAGGCAAACCTTGAATGATATCTCCTGTTTTGGAACGTTCGAAAACTAGTAGTACTAAATTATCCCCTCTTTGTACCAAATCACCATCATCGATGTGCAATATCGCACCAGCAGATACTCGATAAGGACGAGCCTGGCGCAATACTACTTTGGTTTTACCCTGAGCATTTTCTGTTAGTTCTAATAACTGCCCAGATTCTTCAAACTTAAACCCGGGAGCAATTTCAGTTCCTGCTACCAAGAGATCTCCTTCTTGATGAAAGCATTCACTCTTGGCAAGATCCAGTTCATAGGTAACTTGATCTAATTCTCGAACTATCAAAATGCGGCGAATTGCTTCGCCCGCTTCGCGAATTCCTCTTACTGTTCCTGCCGATTTACAGATAATTTCCGTACGAGCAATGGTTGCCCCCCGAGAAATTTCTTGACCATCTGTTACTAAAACCCGAGTTTCGATATCTCCACTATGAGGATCGGCATCGGTATCCCGACGCAGCACCAAAGCTTCAATAATTACCATTTGTAGTCTTTGAATTTCAGGGTCTTCGGGGTCTGGCTTGAGTTCTATGTCAGCACTCAAATTAGGAGCAATTTCGATATCATCAGCTGAATCAATTTCTAGTACTAATTGAGTACTTAACAAAGACACTCCGCTGACGGATTTCACTCGTTCTCCATCCTTATAGAATAGTCTCTGAACTGATCGCAATTCGATTTGACGACCATCTTGGTTATTAATTGAAGCCTGGGAAGGTACATCAGGTTCATCAGACACCTTAAATTCTTGCACTGGGCGCAATAAAAGTGCTGCCCCTTCTGTGGTATCAACAATTTCCCCATATTTGAGTTCATCTACCGTAACTTCTGGTAAAACCTCGCCTCCTGGCTGAACTAATTGACCATCAAGTTTGGGATCGATATTATCCAGGAGATGAACCGCACCTGGTTTGATAATAATTTCTCGAAGAATGTCATTTTTCTGCACTACTTCGACTACCCCAGAAGATTGGGCAAAGATATCCTTAACGACTTCGGTTCCAGCTTCGACGAATTCCCCGTCTTCCACTAGCAATAACGAAATATCTTTATTAACCTCGTGACTTTCTTCGGGAATCCAAAGTAAAGAACCGCCTTTAGTTACTTCATATCCTTGTTTGCGACCACCTTTACCAATCTCTATGCCACCGTATTTGATGATGCCACCAGTTGCGGTTTCATAGCGGTCATCAATTAATTCGGCTACTACCTGACGATTTTGGACCTTAGTTCCGGGAGTGGTTTTCAGCAAAAAACTCTGGCCGTCAGCGGTATTAATGGTGTAGGATTCTCGACCACTATCACTTTCAACTTTTACTTCTGAGCGATCTAACAACACAGAAGCAGTGATAATCTCAATTTCCCGACTATTAGCACCCATTCGTACCACGCCGCCATTAGACGATACCAGTTTGGTTTGGGCTAAAATATCCCCTGGGTTAACCTGATCTCCGTTTTGCACCACAGGTTCTGCTCCCGGTAGCAAATTATACACTTCTCCAGATAAGACCCAGAGTAACCCTGAACTTTTAGCAACTTTTGTGGTATTGCCCTGGCGATCAGTTTTTTCATCGGGAACTAAGTTGGCAAACAAAACTTCTCCGGCCAAATTGGAAGTTACGTCTTTAGTTGCCTTTTCGGTAGATTTTTTCACCGATACCTTAGCCACTTCCACCAGTAACTGATCTTTGGTCACCGAATCTCCTTCTTTTACATAGAGATAGGAACCGACAGTCAAGGGATAGGAAATCTTTTTCCCTTTGTTGGGTACTAAAACTAAATTACCAACTGTTTCGACTTGTTCTCGCTCATCTCCGTGACGAGTCCGCACTTTACGGGTACTCAACCCTTGAGCAAATTCGATAGTACCATCTTTCTCGGCCTTAATTTGCCGTGCTACTTCACCAGTAAAGACCCCTCCTGTATGGAAAGTCCTCATAGTTAACTGAGTTCCTGGCTCACCAATCGATTGAGCTGCAATAATGCCCACTGCTTCCCCCATATCGACCATTTTGCCATGGGCTAAACTCCAACCATAGCAACATTGACATACCGAACGGGCAGCCTCACAGGTCAAAGGAGAGCGCACAACTACTGATTCACAGCGATCGCCAATCTCTTTGGCTAAATCAGCATCAATATCTTGATTGCGTTTGGCAACAACTTTTTTGGTCGTAGAATCTAGGGCATCTTCAGCTAAGACTCTTCCTAACAGGCGGTTTTCCAAGGGAATTAACGTGCGATCGCCATCTTTCATCGCTGCTATCTTAATCCCTCTATAGGTACCACAATCTACTTCCCGAACGATCACATCTTGGGACACATCCACTAGACGACGGGTTAAATAACCAGAGTCAGCAGTACGTAAAGCGGTATCGACTAAACCTTTTCTCGCTCCATAGGAGGAAATAATATACTCAGTAACCGTCAATCCTTCTCGGAAATTAGTTTTAATCGGCAAGTCGATAATTTCTCCTTGGGGATTGGCCATCAAACCTCGCATACCTACCAATTGACGCACTTGGGACAGATTACCCCGAGCTCCACTAAAGGCCATCATATACACTGAATTTAGAGGGTCAGTAGATTTAAAATTTGTGACCACTTCATCTTTGAGGTTTTCCGAAGTCCCATTCCAAGTATCAATAACTTTCTGAAAGCGCTCTACTTCTGTGATTTCTCCCCTAGCATAACGAGCTTCAGTTTTTTTAATTTCTACTTCGGCTGCTTCTAACATCTGCTGCTTGATTGGGGGAACTTTAAGATCATCGACACTAATCGAGACTCCCGCTCGTGTTGCATAGCGAAAACCCATTTCCTTGAGTTCATCTGCCATAGTGGCAGATTTGGCCGAACCATGATTAGTAAAAGCCCAGGCCATGAGTTTTTTTAGACGACCTTTATCCACAATGCGATTATAAAATTTCATTTCAACCCTCAATTAATGTTTCCCTAATTACTGTCTAGTTTGCTCCGAAATTACTCTAAGATACTGGCTCAAGTGCATCTTGAATAGTTTTGTTATAAATAATTCTGCCCATAGTGGTATTGATATATTGAGATAATTGTTCCCCTTCTGCTGTTTCCCGTACTAATCGCTGACGATAATATTTGATAATACTGCCGTCAGTTAATTCTTCCTGTTCAATAACCTCAGTATCTGGTTCATCAGTTTCGACCTCTCCTTCATAACGCACCCAAACATAAGCGTGTAAATCGATTTGTCCCTGCTCGAAAGCTTTAACCGCATCTTCTAAACTACCAAACCTTCTGCCTGACCCTTTAGTTGCCTGAGGATTATCAGCGGTTAAATAGTAGCAACCCAAAACCATATCCTGGGAAGGAGCCACAATTGGTCTTCCTGTTGCTGGAGATAAAATATTATGACAAGCCAGCATCAGCAGGCGAGCTTCTGCTTGGGCTTCGAGAGATAGAGGAACATGAACCGCCATTTGATCACCATCAAAGTCGGCATTAAATGCCGGACAAACTAGGGGATGTAGCTGGATTGCTCTGCCCTCTACAATAATTGGTTCAAAGGCTTGAATCCCCAAACGGTGCAAAGTAGGTGCACGGTTCAGCATCACAGGATGACCAGTAATAACTTCCTTGAGAACTTCAAAAACTTGAGGTTCTGCCCTTTGAATCATTTTCTTTGCTGCCTTGATGTTATTCACCATACCACTCTGAATTAAGCGGTGAATCACAAAGGGTTGAAATAGCTCAATCGCCATTTCTCTCGGGAGTCCACATTGATAAATTTTCAGTTTTGGTCCGACGACAATTACGGAACGACCTGAATAATCAACCCGTTTTCCTAATAAGTTTTGACGAAAACGTCCTTGTTTTCCTTCAATAATGTCCGAAAGAGATTTCAAAGGTCGATTATTCGCCCCCACCACTGTGCGTCCTCGACGACCATTATCAATGAGTGCATCTACCGCTTCTTGCAGCATTCGTTTTTCATTGCGAACAATAATTTCCGGAGCTAGAATTTCCTGCAATCGTGCTAAACGATTATTACGGTTAATTACTCGTCGATAGAGATCATTGAGATCGGAAGTCGCAAATCTACCACCATCTAATTGCACCATAGGGCGTAAATCAGGCGGTATCACAGGAATCACGTTCAGTACCATCCATTCAGGACGAGCCCCTGTGGCAATGAAATTATCAATTACCCGCAATCTTTTGATTAATTTGGCTCTTTTTTGCCCCTTAGCTTCGCCAATATTCTCTCGTAGTTGCTCGGCTTCAGTTTCTAATTCAACTTCTTCTAACAGTCTTTGGATTGCTTCGGCACCAATGCCGACTTCCACCCCAATTAAGTCAGAATCTTCGCTATATAGTTGTTCTTCAATTTCAATCCACTGATCTTCTGTGAGAAGTTGTTTACAGGAAAGATTCTGCGCATTTCCTGGATCTAATACTACATAAGCGTTGAAATAGACAATTTGCTCGACATCCCGTAATGGCATATCGAGAATAATACTGAGATAACTAGGAATCCCTTTGAGATACCAAACATGAGTCACAGGAGCTGCCAGCTTAATATAGCCCATACGATGACGCCGTACTCTAGACTCAGTAACCTCAACACCGCAACGTTCACAAACAATTCCTCGATGGCGAACTCTTTTATATTTACCGCAATGACATTCCCAATCTTTAGCTGGACCAAAAATACGTTCGCAAAAGAGCCCATCCATTTCTGGCTTAAGGGTACGATAATTAATCGTTTCGGGCTTGGTTACTTCTCCGACAATTTGTCCATTGGGCAGGCTCCTCTCTCCCCATTGACGAATTCTTTCTGGAGAGGCAATGCCAATTTTGACGTAATCAAAGCGTTGTTCTTGTTGGTTTCTCATTTTTGCAGGAGGTATCGATTAGAAATCAGACAAAGGGAACCAGAATTAAGATCTGAGTTAAAGATATTGTTACTTAATTCGGTCAAGTTCTCTTCGAGAGTAAAAATCTCAACATCGAGAACTTAATCATTTTCAGGCTTCTTCTTGTAAATCATCTTTGGTTAAAGATTCATAGGTTGGTCTATTCGGAGTCCGACGAGGAGTATCTGCCATCAAATTAACCTCGATATCACGACTATTGCCGTCTTCGAGATTTTCTAGTTTATGTACCGCAATATCTAATCCTAGAGATTGGAGCTCTCTCATCAATACTTTGAAAGATTCTGGGGTACCAGGACGGGGAATTGGTTTTCCTTTAACTATCGCGTTAAGAGCTTCGTTTCTTCCTTGCATATCGTCGGATTTGACGGTTAATAGCTCCTGTAGGATATAGGCTGCCCCATAGGCTTCTAGGGCCCAAACCTCCATTTCGCCAAACCGCTGACCACCTTGTTGGGCTTTACCACCTAGAGGCTGTTGGGTGACCAAAGAGTAAGGACCTGTAGAGCGAGCATGGATTTTATCATCTACTAAGTGAACTAGTTTCAGCATATAGGCTTTACCCACTGTCACAGGACGATCAAAAGGCTCGCCGGTTCGACCATCAAATACTTGAATTTTTCCGGGATTATCTGGGTCAAAAACCCAACTTTTCCCTGGTTTACGGGCGGATTCGGCAATTTTGCCATGAACCGTTGCCAAGGAAGTTTCTTTGCCATACATTTCATCAAAAGGCATGATTTTGAATCGCATCCCCAGGTTTTCTCCAGCCCAGCCCAGCAGACATTCATAAACTTGACCCACATTCATCCTTGAGGGAACCCCCAAAGGATTAAGCACAATATCGACGGGACTACCATCAGGCAGATAGGGCATATCTTCAACGGGCAAAATCCGGGAAATAATTCCTTTATTCCCATGACGACCTGCCATCTTATCTCCCACCTGAATTTTACGTTTTTGCGCTACGTAAATTCTCACTACCATATTGGCCCCAGGGGGCAGCTCGTCTCCCTGTTCTCTGGTAAACACTCTCACGTCTACTACGCGACCTTTTTCTCCATTGGGGACTCGTAGTGAGTTATCCCGCACATCCCGTGCTTTTTCGCCAAAGATCGCTCGCAATAATTTTTCTTCAGGAGGTTGATCCGATTCTCCTTTAGGAGTCACTTTACCAACCAAAATATCCCCTGCTTCGACCCAAGCGCCGATATGGATAATTCCCCGTTCATCCAGGTTGCGCAGCGTGTCTTCTCCCACATTAGGGATTTCTCTGGTAATTTCTTCTGGCCCTAATTTGGTTTGTCTGGCTTCGATTTCGTATTTTTCAACGTGAATACTAGTGTAATAATCTTCATACACTAGCTTTTCACTGATCAGAATCGCATCTTCGTAGTTGTAACCCTCCCAAGGCATATAGGCCACGGTAACATTTTGTCCTAATGCCAGTTCTCCTCCTTCGGTAGAAGAACCATCTGCCAGGACTTGTCCCGGAACCACATCTTCGCCGACATACACTAGAGGCCGTTGATTGAGACAAGTATCTTGGTTAGAACGTTGATATTTTTGTAGTTTATAAACAATTTCTTGTCCTGGTGCCGGAGCATGGGGATCATTTTCTCCTTCAGAGACCCTTACTTTAACTACTTCCGCATCTACATAGCTAACTATACCATAGGTACGAGATACCACAACCATACCCGAATCTCGGGCTGCCTGTGCTTCTAACCCTGTTCCCACTAGGGGTCTTTCGGGACGTAATAGGGGAACTGCTTGACGCTGCATGTTAGAACCCATCAGCGCCCGGTTGGCATCATCATGTTCTAAGAAGGGAATCATGCTGGTCGCTACCGAGACAATTTGTACGGGAGAAATCGCGACATAATCTACTTCTTTGGGATTACAAGTAGAAAATTCCTGACGATAACGAATCGGAATTGTCTCCCCTAAAATATAACCATCGGCATCTGTGGGAACATCTCCCGGAGCTACCCGTAAATCATCTTCTTCATCAGCTGTCAGATATACGACTTCTTGATCTCGCAACACGTTACCATCTTTAACCCGATAGTAGGGGGTAGCAATAAACCCATAGGGTGTAACTCGGGCATAAGTAGCCAAAGAACCGATTAAACCTGCGTTAGGTCCTTCAGGCGTTTCTACAGGGCAAATTCGACCATAGTGAGAAGGATGAATATCCCGCACGGCAAATCCAGCTCTTTCTCTAGTTAATCCTCCTGGACCTAAGGCTGATAAGCGACGTTTATGGGTTAATTCTGCTAAAGGATTGGTTTGATCCATAAACTGGGATAGTTGGGAAGAGCCAAAGAATTCTTTGATGGCTGCCACTAAGGGTTTCGGGTTCACTAGGGCTGCGGGTGTAAGACTATCAGCTTCACTGACAGTCATCCTTTCCCGAATAATTCTTTCTAAACGATTTAAACCTACTCTAACCTGGTTCTGTAATAATTCGCCAACGGAACGAACTCGACGATTACCTAAATGGTCGATGTCATCGGTACTTCCCGAATCAAATTCTAAGCCGATTAAGTAATCGATCGCGGATAAAATATCTGTTGGGGTCAGTACTCGTATGGTCTCGGAGACAGTTAAGCGAAGTTTTTTGTTGAGTTTGTAACGACCAACTTTACCCAAATCGTAGCGTTTGGCATCAAAAAAGCGCGATTCTAGAAGCTGTTGTCCGCCATTAACTGTCGGTGGCTCACCAGGACGCAATTTACGATATAGCTCTAGCAAAGCTTCTTCTTCACTGGGATTACCTTCTTTATCCAAGGTTTTTTGGTAAAAGTCGGGATGACGTAAACCATCCATAATTTCATTATCACTCAGACCGATCGCTTTGAGTAATACTTGGGCGGACAATTTACGTGTCTTATCAATTCTGACCCAGACTAAACCATTTTTATCGGTTTCAAATTTTAACCAAGCTCCTCGATTAGGAATCAAAGAGGCAGAATAGGTTCGACGACCATTTTTATCAGTTTCTGCTTTGTAGTAAACCCCAGGAGAGCGCACAATCTGGTTGACAATCACCCGTTCTGCACCATTAATAATGAAAGTACCCCGATCCGTCATGAGAGGCAGATCGCCAATGAAAACTTCCATTTCATTGATTTCACCAGTTTCTTTATTAATCAGGCGAGTCGGCACATACATCTGTACGTTATAGGTGCTATCTCTTCGTTTAGCTTCGTCTACATGGTATTTCGGTTCTTTGAGGCGATAATTCTCGCCGATGAAATGTAACTCATATTTTCCTGTATAGTCAGCAATCGGGGAAAAACTATTGAGTTCCTCTATCAAGCCTTGTTCTAAAAACCAACGGAAACTAGAACGTTGAATTTCAATCAAGTCTGGCAGCAGAGTATGGGATAGATTGGTCATGAGGATTTTTGCTAATGATTTTTGGCTGATCTAGATAAGAGTTGCTAACTTTTAGCAACATTTTGATGATACTAGTTGAATAAGGGCCTTCAAGGGCATTATTTTCATGGTTTAAGGTAATTTAGAAATCTCATTCAATAGAATTGATTCGGATAGGCAACAAAAATCTGACTATACAAGATGGTCGGTAAACCAATTGGGGGTTGCAGACCAAGTATAAAATTTTAATTAAGGTTAAGTTTAAAAAGTTTACAGGCATTACTGGTGGTTTGTTGAGCAATAGTTTCAGACGTTACCCCCCTTAAATCTGCTAAACAGTCTGCAACATAGACAACATAAGCTGGTTGATTCGGTTTTTTACCTCTTTTTGGTACTGGTGCTAGAAAGGGACAGTCGGTTTCTATCAGTAAGCGATCATTAGGAACTATTTTGGCTGCCTCTTTAATTTCTTGAGCATTTTTAAAAGTCACGGTACCACTAAAACTAATATAAAAACCGAGGTCTAAAAACCAGGAGGTTTCTTCGGGATTACCACCCCAACAATGCATCACTCCTCTAATATTTCCTCCTTTACCGATAAAACTCTCAATCTGTTCTTTTAAACTTTGAGCGGCATCTCGACAATGGATGATTACCGGTTTATCAAGTTCTTGAGCAACCTCCAATTGAGTTTGTAATGCCAGCTGCTGTTGTTGGTAATTTTTCGCTTTATAAAAATCTAGACCTGTTTCTCCAATAGCGACTACTCGATTATCGGAGCTGGCTAAACTCTTGATTTGTTGACCAGTCTGCTC
The DNA here is from genome assembly GCA_030065615.1 of Xenococcus sp. MO_188.B8. GTDB lineage: Bacteria > Cyanobacteriota > Cyanobacteriia > Cyanobacteriales > Xenococcaceae > Xenococcus. The sequence continues at coordinate 19,770 of JASJDR010000112.1, forward strand.
AGTCCATTTGTCAGCATCCAACGGGTGCAAACCAACCGCAAACGACAATTCAGGGAACTGATCTGCTAGAGACTGGATTCCCTGAAATTCACTTGGTTCTACACATGAATGTACTAAATGGACTACCCCTGCTTCTTGCCAACTTTTACGAAATGAACTGAGATCTCCCTGAAAAACATCAAAGTTGATGTGAACATGGGTATCAATTAATTGCATAAGCTCAGGTACTTGCGTATTTCTAGCCCTAAAGTCAATGTTTTTGAGCTTTTGAGCTGGTTCTGTTTAGTTGATCGCACTATAATTTAGTTGCGATCGCTCAAACTAATTTTATGAGGCGGTAGCCGCTACTTTCGCTACAGCTTTAGCGAGCCGAGATTTTTTCCTAGCACCATTGTTCCGATGGAGAACTTTCCGCTTGACTGCTTTATCAATTTTGCTATAGGTTGCGGACATAGTTTCTTGAATTACCGCCATATTTTCTGGAGTCGGTTCTGCTGTATAATTGTCGACCGCATTAAAGGTTTTTTTCATAAGGCTTCTCAATGCAGATTTGTAAGCCTTATTGCGCAGTCTATTACGTTCTGCGATCGCGATTCGTTTAATTGCTGATTTCGAGTTAGCCACAGTTTTTTTTCTACAGAAGAATCTTTTTTGTTAATAATCTAGGTAATTTATCAATAAATCAGAATTTTCATTGTAACAGAATTTAAGAATTTGCGTCAATCAATTTTTTTTATGTTAAGGAACAGGAGATTGGGGAGACAAGAAGGTAGGTAAAGTTGAGGGAGTTACCTTTAACCTGGTACCTTACTTTAGGTCGGAAAAACCGACCGGGAGACTTTAAGGTAGTCGCTCTACGGAAGCCCCGCTCGTTCCTTGTTCCTGATATACGGGTAAATCGAACCAAAAAGTGGTACCGACACCGACATCGCTTTCAATATGAACCCTACTATTATGCTTATCGATAATATTTTTGACAATCGAAAGTCCTAAGCCTGTCCCTTCTAAGGTGTGTACCCGATTTTCCACACGAAAAAAACGCTCAAAGATAGCCTCTTTATCTTCTTTAGGAATCCCAATTCCTGTATCAGCAACTTCAATTCTGATTTGTTCTTGGTTGCTATTATTAGGTGCTTGATATGCGCGAAGCGTGATTTTACCACCAGAGTTAGTAAATTTGAGAGCATTACCAACTAGATTAGTGAATACCTGTAAAAGTAAGTCATAATGACCTAAAACTGGGGGTATGGAATCTTCTATCTCTTTAATTAGTTCAATTCCTTTATCTTTAGCATTGAGTTGATGAGTTCTGATCGTTTGTTCTATGGGTTGAATTAAATTTACCGCAGTTAAATTATAGGTGCGGGAAGATTCTAAGCGAGATAAGTCGAGCACATCATTGACTAACCTAGTGAGGCGATCTGTTTCGTGATTAGCGGTGTCGAGAAATTCTTGGCGTTGTTCTGCAGACAGATCCTCACCATATTCTGACAAGGTTTCAATGAAGGATTTGATATTAAACAGCGGAGTTCTTAATTCATGGGAAACATTACTAATAAACTGACTTTTAGCTTCATTTAGTTCTGCTTCACGGGTAATATCTTGCACTGTCATGGCAATACCTCTGATATTTTCGCGCTCCCGATTTCCTGCTACTACGCGATCGCGATCAAGAACTTGACTTAGTAAAACTCTGATAGTTCGCTTAGTAGGATTAGTAATGGTAATCCGAAATTCGTCTCCTAGGGGAAAATTATCCTCAAAAGAAGGTTCTGAGGTAATCAAAGGGCAATGGTGCTCGCTGTTTTGGTCTGGATAATTTTCTTGGTTATCTTTGATGTAACTGTCAGCAACTAGTTGATATAAAGGTTTGGTGATTTTAATGGTTAATTCTGAAGGCAAGTGATGCAAGACATTCTGACGAATTACGCTATTATCTTGCCAGCCAAAAATCTCCCTAGCTGTGGTATTGGCTAAAATAACTCTTAGATTAGTATCAATTAAAACCGCACCATCGGCAATGGTAGAGACTAAGGTTTCTAATTTAGCTTTTTCTGAGGTTAATTCTTCGATATTTTGTTCTTCGTATTTTTCGAGACGTTCTGCCATCAGATTAAAACTAGCGATTAATTCCCCTAATTCTCCTCTTAAGGGTAAATCAATTCTTTGTTTAAAGTTTTTGGCGGCAATATTTCTCACTCCTACCAAAAGTTCTGTAATCGGTCTGGTTATCATCAAGGCGTTAAAGACATTACCGAGAATTACCATCGCCCAAATCGTAATAAATACTGAAATAGTGACATCCCTAGTTAAGTTGGAAGAAGCGACTATTGTAGGGTTAGGATTAATTCCAATTGCCACAACCCCTAGATATTTATTGTCTTGATTGAGAGGGACAAAGACATCCGTTACTTCTCCTCCCGGCGTTAGATGCTGACGAATGAAAGGTAGGGGACTTTTGGGTTTGTAATCACTTGGTAGTTGAATACGGCGCTCAATTGTCAAGGAATTTTTTACTTCCGCCCGAGAATAAGGGATACCGAAGAAAATACCCCCTGTTTCATCGGCATACATAATATAGCTCACACTAGAAGTGCTACGAAAAAAACGACCAGAAAATCTAGCTAATCCAGCGTAATCTTCTTCTGCGATCATCGGCGCGGCATTACCAGCGATTAATAATCCTAGATCGCTACCAAAACGGGTATCATTAATCCGTGCATCCTCTTGGATTGTATTGACAGCCCAAAATGTCAGACCACTCATGACAAGAGACACTACGAGGGTCGCTGCCGCCATGAGCTTAGTCTGAAGGGTAAACTCCGCCCACCAACTGGCGATCGCTTCTTTGATTTGGGAGATAATCCTTAACAATTTGGCTATGCACTTTGACTAGAGATGTTTACAATATTACACATTGCATTTACAGTTTACCAACTACTCCCGTAAAAATATTGTTAAATGTTAAAGCGGTATCCGATATCTCGACGATAATAAATTCCCTCAAAAGTAATCGCTGATACCCCGGCATAGACTTTGGCGATCGCAGATTCAAAATTCTCTCCGACTGCGGTGATTCCTAAGACTCTACCGCCACTAGTAACTAATTGTCCGTCTTCTAGCTTTGTGCCAGCATGAAAGACAATGGCATCATTAATTGATTCAATTCCCGAGATCGCTTTTCCCTTTTGATAAGCATCAGGATAACCACCAGAAGCAGCGACAACACAAACCGCAATTCCTGGTTGCCATCGCAAAGGAGGTTGGGCTGATAATTCCTGTTGAGCGCAGGCCAGCATTAACTGCTCTAGAGGTGTTTCTAGTAAGGGCAATACTGCTTGGGTTTCAGGATCACCAAAACGACAATTAAACTCGATAACCTTGGGATCTCCTGAGGGAGTAATTATCAAACCAGCATATAAGATTCCTCGATAGTCGATACCTCGTTTATTAAAAGTATCGATAGTCGGTTGTAGAATTTCGGTTTGAATGCGGTTCATAATCTCAGAAGTTACCACTGGCGCAGGAGCATAGGCCCCCATACCTCCCGTATTTTTTCCCGTATCGCCTTCGCCAATTCTTTTATGATCTTGAGCGGGTAAGAGGGGAATAATCGTTTGACCATCGGTTAAAGCAAGTACCGAAGCTTCTTCTCCTGTTAAAAATTCTTCTATAACTAGGGTATTAAAACCTTGGTTAAATAATTCATCTACAGCATTGGTTGCTTCTTCTAGGGTCATTGCCACAATGACTCCTTTACCTGCTGCCAAACTATCAGCTTTGACAACTATAGGTGCACCTGTTTTCTCGATATAAACTTTAGCCGAATCTCTAGCGGTAAAAGTTTCTGATTTAGCAGTAGGAATTCCGGCCTCTTTCATCAAATCCTTGGCCCAAGATTTACTAGCTTCAATTTCTGCACCAGCTTTAACAGGGCCAAAGACTAGGATATTACGTTGTTGTAGATAATCAACAATCCCTAAAGATAAAGGCACTTCCGGCCCCACTGCTACTAGAGAAATCTGGTAATCCTGCACTGCTTGAGCAATACCTGGGAAGTCATCTACCGCTAAATCAAGATTCTGACAATTTGCCATAGTTGCGGTACCCCCATTTCCAGGAGCACAAAAAACCTGCTCCACATTAGGAGATTGTAACAAAGTCCAGGCGATCGCATGTTCTCTACCGCCACTTCCTACTACTAGTATTTTCATGTACTGATTCCTTTTTCTTCGCCAGATCAGATTTTCTCAGAAAAGTACTTGATGGTGATAGCGATCAGAAATATTAGTTAAATCTTATTGATGGCTCGAGACAAACTCAAACTATAGCGCAAGGTATTTTTGTACTAACTTAGGATTTCAGTGATTACAAAGATTGAGATTATTTTTTACTTTCTCATTTTTCTTGATCGGTTTTTCCTGTTTCTTCAGAGTTGCACAGGAGGCAAAAATATATATATGTAACTATTCTCCTCTAGAAAGACGGCGATCAAGAGATAATAAAGGTATCAGTCTTAACAGTATTTAAACAACGATGAATCAACAGAGCCTCAAAGCTTATCTAGATTTAATCCAAGGACTATTGACTTGCCCCAGGGGAGAAGAATGGATATTGCTGCGACAGCATGAAAAATTGGTTAACCCCGAACTAGTAGAGGTTATGGAACAAGTCGCCAACCATTTAGCCATAGAAGGGGATATCAAAGCAGCTAAGTATCTGCATAACTGGGCCGGGAAACTACATCATATTTTGACCGAGACAGTTCCTAAACCAAAAAAAAATCACGATAAAACCGACGACTATGTCGAGCTAATCCAAGCCTTGCTGAATTGTCCTGAAGGTGCCGAAGAAGAAATTTTGGCAGCTCACCAAGAGTTAATTGGGCCAGAATTAGTCAAGATTATGAAACAAGTCGCCAGTCAGATGGCAGCAAAAGGAGATGAAGACACAGCCAGTTTTTTAGATAATTTGGCCACAGATTTAAACCGTGCTTGGCTCAAAAGCCATGAATTTAAACCAACTCTCAAAAAAGAGGTTGCCTCTGATCCCTGGTTAGAAGAAGATTCTGCTCCCCAACAGCCATCAAAAACAGAAGCAAAATCAGAAATTAAACCAGCAACTCAGCCAGAGACGAAGCCAGCTGATTTAGAAGCATCGGCTCTTAAAGAACCTGCCCCATCCTCTCCCGAATCTAAAATTGAAAGCGATCAACAACTGGTACCACAATTAAAGGCGATCGCAAATTCTCTAGTCAAGTTAGAAACAACTTTAGCTTCTCGACTGCAACCATCAAATCCTTTATGGTACATGGATGTTCTCGAAAAAGCCGAAACTGCCAACTGGATCTTGACAACTGATGAAGTAGAACATTTAATCGGAGTTAAACCCCAATGTCATCATGACGAAACTTCCTACCACAGAGGAGCCTGGATGTTTATCAAAGCTGGCAAAATCGGTGCCCAGACAGGATGGCGAGTTCAGAAACAAAACAACTCTGTTAGTTAAAGTGAACCTGAGCTGCTAAAAAACATAATTGACTAAAATTGTATAATTGAGGGTTTTAAATAGCGTGCCACACAAGCAATCCCAAAACAATCATGATTATAAATGTTGTTTTTGTCGTTATTTTAAGTTAGAAGGGGTTCGTTGGGGACATTGTGAAATATTAAATGTTACGGTTAAAGGCAATTGTCCCGCTTGTGCGATCTCTGAAAGCTTTTTTTCTCTCTCTGATAATCAGAGCGATACTCAGAAACAATCTAACGCCAAGGAAGTTTCCTGAAATCAAGACCAGGAAGCAGGAGAAGTTATTTATTACCTATACCTATTGCCCCATCCCTAATCTATAATTCTTTGGCTGGAATTTCTTCTTTAAAATCAACAATAAGCTGCATATTTTCTAACATTAAATCTCGCAGATCTTCAGTTAAAGGAACAATACCTTCATAGCCAAACCAGCGATCAAATAACATTAAAGACTCAGGTTTTCCTGCCAAAAAAGTCTGCATGAAGCGAATCAAAGCATAATTGACATTATTAAGGAATTGGGAGTTGTTTTCAGGAACCATACAGGCAACACCTTCTTTAGAATAGTATCCTATGATAGTAAAATCTTCAGGATTATTGATCGTTTGTAACCAGCTTTCTAGCAAAATACCATCATCCGCAAAAGCATCAATTGCTCCTGTTGCCAAAGCTTGATAACCCTGAGCGCGATCGCGAATTATCATTATTTCTGCTTTAGGTTCAGACTGTTTAATTGCCAGTTCATTAGTAGTTCCTGGTAAAACACCAATTCGTTTGCCGGCTAAAGATTGAGAAATATTTAAATAATCATCTTGTTTAACTAGTAGTCTAGTTCCTGTGATGCCGTAGCTCACAGAAAAATCGACTTTTTGATCTCTTTTCCAAGTAAAACTACTAGCATCACAAACAATATCTATATTATTCTTTATTAACTGAGGAATTCTATCTTGAGGTTCGAGTGCGACTAATTTTAATTCAATTTCTCGAGCTAATTCTTGTTCTAGTTTTTGTTGAATTAAAGTAAGCATATCAACAGAATAACCTTCTAATTGACCTTCATCGTTCGCATAAGCAAAAGGAAGTGCATCTTTACTTGTACCTGCAGTCAAAACTCCTGTTCTAGCTACTTTTTCCATAACGGTCTCGGCTGTAGCAATCTGTGTAGTTAGAACTGTACTCAGAAGAGCCATACCATACAAAAACAGTTTGGGAAATCCACTACGCTGACAGTCATAACTTAGTATCATTGCACTTTTTTGTTTCTTCGATTTATCAGTTTCGATTATGGAGCGATTATTAGTAGGTAGCCACAAACTTAAACTTAAAATAGGAATCTGGTATTAATTTGATCCGCACTTGTACTCAATTATCAGTCTGTTAATGCTGAAATGATGGATAGAGAGAAGCAAGTATTGTGCACTCCGAGTACAGGTAGTGCGACGAAGAAAGCAGGGATCTCGTTACCAAATCGCATTATATTAATCTTCTCTAGCTGCTCCCCCGCTAGATTATTTAAAGACTTGATCCTAAAATCTCTCTCAAATTAAATAGAATTGCTATGTTACGAAAAATTTTAGTTAAACAAAATCAATTCAATTATTAATTTGGGGAATCATAATATAATAGATAACTTTTTTATAGCGTTTCTCGAATTTATGAGGTCCTGAATTTGTTAAGCACCTAGGCAAAATTGTTGACATATTTTTTTATTCCCTAACACCCAGCCTCTAACTGTAACACCTAAAACCTGATTAAACATAATGATACCAGGGTCTAAAATTTCTCTTGCCAAAATTACAAAACTCGATTTCACCAAGGGAAGACCTGTTCTAATTGTCGAATTTCCTGGAACCAAAAAAGCATTAAGCCTTAACCAAGAAGTCTTTTCTATTGGTCGCCATCCTAATAATTCCTTAGTTCTTGAAAATAAACAAGTTTCTCGTTGTCATGCCACGATCGCTTGGCTAAAACACCAAGATGATTATGGAAATTTGCATCGCGCTTATTGGATTATTGATGGGAGAGGAACCAAACAAAGAAGTAGCAATGGGGTTTTTATTAATGGTACTAAGAAATTACATCATCGATTGCGTAACGGGGATATTATAAAGATCGCCAATAATATTAAAATAACCTACAAGTTTATTCCATATAATACTCATAATAATAATATGCTTAAGACTGTTTACTATTTATAACATCGAGCTTTACAATAAATACTAAAATAATAAGGTTTGGTATTTTTAGATGGTTGACTGTGTTGTCTCCCTTAGTCCGTAGTATTATTTAATACGATTAATAATATGCGGCGAACCGATGATGAAACCTATTTCAATTAAAGCTCCCCATTCTCTATGTCTAGAGACTATTGCTGTCAATAGCAAACGATGGGGTTCCCTTGATAATCTCAAAATAGTTTATAACGAAGCCAACGCTACCACAGACTTTTACTTTA
>JASJDR010000113.1 GCA_030065615.1 Xenococcus sp. MO_188.B8
TAACTCTATTGTTTACGGGATCAATGATGACCTGACATTGTTTTCCCATACGAGTGGCTTGTCTCTGACCTTCTTTAATCGCTCCTTCTATCTGAGCTATACCCTGTTTTACTTGTGTATAATTCATCCATCCTACTAAACTAGGCATGGTAATCACGGCCACGATTCCCAGCACAATTACTGCTGATACCATTTCTATCAGAGTAAATCCTTGATTATTTTTAGTTTGCATACTTCATCGAGAGGACAACCAAGCCCAAGATAATTGCTAGCTCTTTTGATGTCCACTATATTTCGGGTCAGCGAGATCGCTAAGCTTGGACGCATCTAATTGACATATGTGATTCATAAGAAAAAGAACTGCAAATCCTTTTTCTCCCTGCCCCCTGCTCCCTGCTCCCATGCAGCCTCATGAGAAAGTTAAATGCGAAATAGCTTACTGGGGAACTGCCATCTCAAAATATTCTGCGTTGGGACAAGCTTTGTAATCTGCAAGTATGGCTTGGTCGCCCATTAGCATTTCAGTATTTAAATGAATTTCCTGCTCATCATGCCTTTGTACAAACACCTCAGCAACAGTTAATCCATCCTGTTTACTCACTCTATCCAGCACTACCCAACCGTCTCCTTGATTTATTAGCGATCTCAGATAATCTTTAGAACCTTCAGATGCAGAGATACCACACAGCTTGATTTCCAGGGTTTGATCATTACGTTCAACCATAAAGCGATCGCCTGAGATAACATCTACAACTATCCAGGGATTATTGACAGGCTTGGGACGACGATTAATGTATTGGTTGGCTGCTATTGCTGCGATACAGAGAATAGCGATCGCGTACAACAATGGTTTACTTCTCAAGTAAACGGAGAATAATTTTTTCATGCTTCAGTAGGGAGATTTATTTTTAGTTTTCCCCACTAACTAGAAACAATGTTAATTGCCTCTCTACCTTCCCGCTCTGCTGCTTCTGATGTATAAAATATGTCATCAGTTTCTAGTACTGTCCCATACTCATCAATAATTGAGTATTGATAGCAATCTGACGAGGTATAGAAGACTGCCAAGGTAAACTTTCCGATACTGAGAATTTTAATAATGCTCATAGTTTTCATTTTATCGGAAAATGCGATCTCAAATAACTGTTAACGTGACAGTTCCTAACTTAAAATCCTGAGCAACCAAAATTTCTCTTCTGCTATACACTGTCATAGTCTTGAACCTTTGGTTCTTAGCCGCCAACCTTCGTACCTACTACATAAATAATCAAATTGGTTGTACATACTATTAGCATTGTGTGCTGTCCTATGACCTTTTAAGATAACTTGTAGTGTTTTATGGTCTATCTCTAATCCAGAACCAATCAAGCTAAACAGTAAATCTTTGTCAATTAGATTCTTTTTAACCAGAATACCTATTTGATTTAGAAAACGTATATGATGTCTAGCTTGAATATCTAACTTTTTTTGAGAGCTTTCAGGCTCAGCATCATGAAATGTTTGTACGTAACTGGTAACTAACTGACTACCTATCTGACTATTTAAGTCTAAGTCTACATTTATTACACCAAAGCGATTTTTTTCTTTATTTAGCCAATCTTCAATTTTGGCAATGGCGAGGCGACGAGCATGACTATCTTCTGACAGGTATTCATCAGCTATTTTCCAGTACATTTCCACCAATCTTCTCATTCTTGCTTCGTGAAGTTGAAAAATAGCAGTTGATGCCAACAGAATCCCAAAAAACTTGAAAAGCCAGTCAATGTACTGCGAAAATCCAAGAACTTCGTTCACTTTTCAGACCTCATAGCTATCTTGATAAATACTTGATTAAATATAAAAGCCAATTAAAATATCTGAGATTATGATATCGGGGTTGAGCCGAGATACGTGTAAATTTGTGCCACATCGACTTGAAACTATTGATATATAAGAGTTTTAAGATTTTGATTTTTCATCCCGTCTTTATATCTGCTAAGTAGAATTAGCGGACGTTATTTAACGAAAAACTAGGGTTTTACGTCTGCTAATGTTCTCTGTAACTGCCATTTTCAATGTCTGCTAATGTATTTGTCGAAGAGTCGGTGGAAGCATAGCACCGTACAAAATGCGGCTCAAAGCTAAACATATCAAGGGTTTCAAGCTAATAAATATTCTTGAATTTCGCGATCGCGAAGTATGAGCGAACTTCTCGCTATTGGTAGTAGAGATTCAAAGCCTTACCCAGTAAGGGTTACAGGGAGATGTGGCATGATTTTACATGTATCTCGGCTTAACGCCATATCCGTTTGAATTTTTCTGTCTATTTACCTTATATTGCTTCTTTCAAAGATAATCAGAATTAAATCTTGAGCGATCAATTTAGTCATATTTCTTGACATTTGCACTCTTCAGAAATGCGACTGTTGTAACTAGACAATGCGATCGCTCTAGAAAAAGGCGGACAAACCGCCAACAGAAACTAGCCAACAGGAGCAAACAAACAAGGTTTGAGAATAAATCTATCTATTTGCCCTTCTTCTTCCGTCCAATGAAGATAGATACAATCTTATTAAGGACCTTTTTCAAGTAACTAAAATCCCAGCCCCAAATCTTGTCCGGTATCTTGTCCAAAAGGGCCTTGATATCTTCTTCGATCCACTTTCCCTTCTTGCCCTTCTCGTCCTCCAACAAACCAGCTTTCTCCAACTCTCTAAGAAACCATTCCAACTCGATTAACACGTCGGTACCAATGATTCGACGGGCCAGATCATTAATCTCTGCTTGCGTAGCATTGATCGCATGCGACCGAAGTTCATGAAAGAACATCTTTCGAGCCTCGTCGAAAGCATGGAGGTAGACTTCCAAGAACTCTCTTTCGTCCTCGTCTTCCTCGCGGATTGTGTCAGCGGCGAAAAGGCCGTGCAGTCCGAGAAAGATGGCCTCGCTTTTGTTGAAGAATTCATCGACGATCTCAGTCGCGTTGTCGGGCACTGGATAGCCCTCGCACACCTCAACGGACTCGAGCTCAATTGGTGAATGGTCCCCCACTACTCGGATGTCGTACGAGCCAGCCGATACAGGCGGAACCGAGAACACAAGCAGTGCCTGAGTAGAGAAGAAGGGCACGGGCGTAACGCGAGTCGTGCCAAAAACGATGCGCGTTGGGTTAGCGGGGTCATCGGATAGAAGGTTGGCACCAGCGATGCCGACAAGTTGTCCTTGAGCTACCCGCCGCACGAGAGTACTCGGATAGGCCCGAGGTACGTTGCTTCCAATAATCTCAACAAGAAACAAACCAGCAGCTTTTCTGTGTGCGGACATTTTTTAGTCTATTATCTTTATTTAGAACAATATTAATAATTATTTAGTATATTATAATACTATGCCATTATATCTAAAAAGTTTTTGGTGATCGCGGAATAATTACTGATAAATTTTACTTTCTATTGTCTCTTCAACATCATCATTTAAATAGGCAAAGAAATCATATCCAGTCACAGATTCAACTTTATCAACTGTGACTAAATAATCTGTCCAATCAGTCTTTTTTACTTTCTCTGAGTTGGGCATGATTACCGCTATTGTTTCTACTTCTCTAGTCTTCAAATTCTCAACTAATATGACTTTCCAAGTATATTTAGGAACTGATATTTTACCCTTATTAATTGTCTTAATCTGACCATTGCCACCAGCAAAAGAATGTAGCTTTGAACCTTGATTAACTAATTCTCTACTGTATATTTCTAGTTCTCGCCAGATCTCTCTATTGTTGCTGGGATGTTGAGGAAGCATGTTTATCATTAAGAAGCTAGAACTATTGGCTGACTTGGATTTCGTTCTGTCTCCTGATGGCATTAAATGTCCGCGATCATATCCACTATTTCTATAATCATTATCATCAACTTGGTAACATTTTTTAGGAAGTGATTCATCTTCTCTAAAGTCATCTGAGCGCGATAAATCTCCTAAATCTGATTCACTTGTACGCCAGCCTACCCAGTTAGCTATACCTTTGGAGCAATTATAAGATAAGATATATTCTTCTTTAACTATTAAGAGATTATTTAAGTTTTTACTGTTAGCTTGACTGGGATTATTATTACTAATATCGATATTATTAATCTCTAGTTTTTTATCTGTAGTTGTTTCTCTAGATTTAAATATTAAATTACCAAATATTAAGATAATGGCTAGGATAAATATTCCCTGATCAATTAATTTCTTCATATAATGAGTTATCTATTTGTCCCGATAACTCAGGTTTCCCGATGAATAAACCTAAAATCTCTCTTGAAGAACAAGCCAAAGCAAGCTTGAAGTCTTTATTTGCTCAGACAGTGACCGTTGCTCTGGGGTTAATAGTGATGCTAGTTGTGACAGGTGGGAATCCTCCAGGATGGCTTGTTACGGCTTTCTTCTTCCTGGGAATCGCTTTTGTTGCTTGGAGAGAAGCTATAAGGCAGTCAGAACTTAAAAAATAGGATAAATATTGCTTGGTTTAGTAGCTTATTCATTGATTGATTAACTTAATAAACTACTATTATGGCAGTGGATACGGGCGATCGCCAGGGGTAGATAGGCGCTCGCGAACTTTGTGCTACGACAAAAGCTTTATTCAGCTTGCTCCTTTTCAGACTTAGATCTAGGGATTGTCATACCGATATATCCCCCCACTCCTACTTTCGCCAAATCAACGAAAGAAGAACGGTAGTTCTTATCAATTACAGCCAGAGTTAGTGTGCCGCTAACTAAAGTGGTTACAACACCAGCCAAAACGAAATCTTTTATTTTCGTATTTTTCATTTTTGTTTTTTTATAAATTCTTGCCTTAACCTCCGTCATCTTTATGTGCTTGATTAGATGATTTTGTTACATTTCAGATTTTTTTTTCAAGGACTTGTCACATATCGAGAAATTATTCACAAATAGATGAGCCCACAATAAATCAGGGCTACAGTTCAAGTCCAAATTAGACATAATTAAGTTAGGAGGTGATGTCCTATGGAGTTTTTCAATGTAACCATGACATGAACGACGAAAATTGAGATTTACAACAAAAAAAAGGAGGTGTTCCATGTCGCCATAGGAGGCAAAAATGCCACAAAGGGAACATGCTAAAAAGTCTTTTGATTCCGCTATCAAAGGTCTAGCAAACCCGAAACATATAAGCGATCTTCAAGATCGAAAATCTTCAATTGTTTTAGCCCGCTTTATAAGGCGTACCCTTCAACAATTTCATCTGGGACAGGTCGAGTTCTATGATGTGGTTCACGAAGTATATGTTAGAGGAACCAAACTAATAGCCTCTGGAGAAGATATTAAAAACCCTGGAGCTTGGACTAGAGTGACTGCATATAACGTTATTCGAGAGATGAGCCGAAAGCAACAAAAAGAGCAAGCTAATTCTGAATTAATAGAAAGTCAAGTTGCTCCTGATAATTGCGAAGAAACTAAAGAGATAGAACTCAATATTTTAAAACAGTCACTTCAAGATTTAAGTGAAAAAGATCGTCAAATCTTAGAGCTGAGATTCTTCCAAAATCTAACTTGGAAACAAGTAGTAACTCATCTAGCTTCTTCTGAAGAAATCTTGACAGAAGCTACTGCTAGACAGAGAGGAAACCGAGCAGTAAGACGCCTAAAGAAACTCTTTTTGTCTATTAAAACTAATAAATTATCAGCTTAGAATCAAATGATTTTTTTTATAAGTTGAGGGAGGACAATAAATTATCCTAACTCTTTTTACCAGGGACATAAATATCAACTTTCACGAGGATAATTAGAATATGAATGATGCATCAAATACGGTCACAACTCAACCAGAACTTATCTTTAGCAGAATTGGCGGAAGAGTATAGTCATTTAATATCTCTTTCTGTACTTTCTGAGTCTGAGGCAGATCGCATGGCAGAAATATTAGAGATTGCTAATTCTAATCAATCTCTAAATTGCCTAATTGAAGAAATTGAGATGAATGATTACTTAGAGTCCCAACAAATTGATGAAGATTTATATTCTTCATTACAAGAAAATCAAGGACTTCGGCGTTTACTTCAACTCATTTCAGAAGATGCAAATAACTTCTCATAGGTCAAGAAAATGTCTAGTATTGTTTATTATAATGCTCCTCTTGATTTCATCACTCCAAGGGATGATTTTCATGTTATCAACATTAGTTTTGAAGATGATGAAATCACCACTGGTTATGAAAATGATGTTTTGCGTGGTGGAGCAGATGGTGGAGAAGATATGTTCACAAATAATGAAGATATTTCCACTTGTGGTGAAGAGGATGAAGTCCTCATTGATGTTGACGAAAGTGATACCAATTCACTAAAAGTTAAAGTGAATTGGTATGATACTTTCAGCTTTGTTACCAGACATTTCGATTTTCTTAGAGACTTCTTCAAGTACACAAAAGAGAGATCGCCTCCTAACTAAATTTATTTCGGCTCATCTCTCAAGTAATACAATTAAATTTTTTCTAACTTAGTCTCAATCAACTGCCCAAGCTCTCTCACCGCTTCATCCTTCTTAATCTCAACCTCAACAATCTTCTGAATGGTGCGATCGCGTTTATCGCTCATCCCCAACATCTGACTAGTACTACCCCGTCCATTACGATAGGAAACTCTAGCTACTCTCTGCTGCTGCTCTAATGTCTGTAACTGTTTGTTTAACAATTCATGTCTGCGTTGAGCCGCCTCGTAATCGAGTAACAATCTCAGAACGCGATCGCTAATTTCTACTTTCTCCTCTTCCTGCTGTCTCTCTAGCTCTGCTTTAGCTGCTAACAAGTCTGCAGTTCTGATTTCCAGATTCGCGATCGCTATATTGTCTCGCTGCACACTGCCCCCGCCGAAGATATTTTGAATGATATCTACTGGATTAGCTGAAATATAGTTGGTCCATTTCTTTTTTCTGGTGTACTCGATTCTGTCTTCTGCTAACTCTAAGCGTTCATCAATCAGTGTTATTCGTTCTGCTAGAGTTTCGAGCTTGAAAGAGTTCGCGATCGCTTTCTCTGTCAATTCTTGCACACATTCATTACTGCTATTGAGACAAAATTCAGCATCTACATTTAATTTGATAACTGATTCATCACTGCTCACTGTTCTTGACGAGAAGGAGAATTTTGACTGCGATGCTGCCATCTTCGGATTGACCCAGAAACTCAATATTCCTGACAGTGCCAGAGTAAGGAGAAACAATTTGGAGATTTTCAATCTGGCTCTGAATATCATTTAATTTCTCCTGTAACTGGGTAACTTGAATTTCTTTAGCGGCAATCTTTTCGTTATATTCAGCTAGTTGCCTTTGATAGAAGGACTTAGCTTGATTTTCCTCTTCAACTCGTCTCGCTGCTGTGATTGAAGCCAAATATTCTTGATATTCTCTGGCTTGTTTTGCAGTTTGTAGCTTGCCTTGGGCTAGTTCTAGTTCGTTGAGGGCTATCTGATGGTTGAGCTGGAGCTGTTTTAACTTTGCCTGTTCATGCTCAATGGTTATTGGATCTAAGTCAGGGATTTGGGAGAGTTCTTCTATCTCCTGCACTTTAATTGAGATCTCTTCGGCAGAAAGGGCGATCGCTATGTTAGCTCGTTCGATGGCGGCTTCATGTTCTAGATAATTGACTGGTGGCAGTGGGGCGACGGCGGGAACGGGTAGGGGCTTGGGAGGTGCTTGGATGGATGTTGCCAGGACACGTTCTAGTGATAACTCTAATTGTTTTTTTTGAGCTTGTAGTCGGGTTTTTTCAGGAATGCGATCGCTGATTACTTGTCCTTTCGCGATCGCCATATCTTGAGCAATTTTCAGATCCTCATGGGCTGAGATATTTACAGCAATCTCTATCCTGTTTGGATAAGCAGCTTCTACTAGTTCAACAGGATTATTTTGTGCTAGCTGTATCTCTTGTGGTGTTTGAGTTTCCAGAGATTTACTAGGGGATAAGAGAGTTAGACTTCCGACAGTAGCTAAGATTATTGGTTGCCATTCCATAATTCAAGTTTTGGCACATAAACAATGATAGTTACTTCGATGCTACTCAATAAATACTAGTTATTTAAAACTTTCATCGAATAATTATTAAATGTCACCTGATTGTTAGAGATTAGTGAAGTTTGCGCAGTAGCTAGGAGTGATCGTTATGGAGCGTGGGGGATTTGTTGGCGATTTGAATTATATCGCAAATATCTTCTTTTTCGTCTACCTAAAACTGCATAAATTAATTGAAATTATACTATTAAACATTAGAAAAACATCAGAAGGCAAGCAAATAAAATGATTGGCTGACACAACTTTTATAAGACTTGCTAAATATAGCTTTCAGTAGATTTTTTGCTTATTCAGAGCTTGATATAAATAGGAGGTAAGCAAATGAAAGTCATTACAACACAAAGGAATGTAAATCCTGAGAACCTTGCGGTGAATATTTCTTCCTGGCTTAATGATCGTAATTGGGATACCGACACAAAAAGAGCAGGGAACTCAATCTGGAAGGTTATTGCAACTAAAGGAGGATTAGTTCGAGACTTTCTCTGTACAAGAGGAAAGATAAATATATCTATTACTAAAAGAGCAAGTACAACAGAGATCAAAATTGATGACAGGTCTTTCAACGAGAACTGGGCCGCTAATGCCGCATGGGTCGCTGCTACTGGCGGTACTAATTTGCTGCTCACCGCTGCGGGAAAGATTGGGGCTCATAATTTGACACAATACATCGAGAGTCTTATTTGATTGGCATTAAGCCAAGATCATCTCAACTAAAAATTTTAATAAGCTCGTCATACTTTATGATGTTTATTTTATAGTCATTCCAAATAAAAAACATAGTATTATTTAGAGAGCATTCGTGGATCATCCCTAACTACGAGATATTAAATCCTAACTCTATCTAATACCATACGAAAATTAATTGGAATGACTGTAAAATTTGGATGAGAGCTAGTGGAAGGATATAAAGTCAAGTTCCATATCTATGTCCAGTGCATCAAGACATAGTTTTGTATCCAGATGAAAACATAAAGCGAAAAATTACCTTATATAAACCGTGTCTACTTTGAAACCCGTAGTTTTCAAAAATGTCAATATTTTGAACTTGAAACGCTTAACTCCTGGCTTCTGCCTCCTGAATCCTTTATCTCAAAACTCCAGTTTTCTATCTGGACGCGGTTTAGTTAGCAAAGTCGCCTCGATTTTTTTTTGCCATACAAGTGAATATATAGAGTTTAGTTAAATATCTGGAAAACACTTTGAATATGAGTAAAAATTTTGATTTGAACGCTTTTAAAGCAGAAGTAGAAAAGGAAGTTCGCAATCTGGAAAGAACACAGTCACTAACCATATCTAAACCATTATTTTATATATTTGAGCCATCTCCTGCTGCAGTTGCTGGTCTTTTAGCTTATAGTCCTTGGTTGTCGTTCATATCGGCGATATCGAAACCACCGAAAGGATTTGTTGAGTCAAGCAAGTGGTTTATTCAAAATTTAGAGAATTGGCTAAAAAAAAGACAATATGAGACTCAACAATGGTTAGAGTCCCAGATTTGGTCAAGTACAAGATTCAGTGAGTGGCTGACACTAATATTAGAAGAATGGCGACAGCAAGTTAAAACTGAAATTGAAGAAACACAAAAATGGTTAAAAGATTTGTATCTTGAAACTAAATGGTATCAAAGACGGACATGGCGAGATCAGCAATGGCAAACGTGGCGAGAGCAGCAATGGGAGAATTGGAAAAATACAAGAGGCAGAGACTTTCAGGAATGGCAAAAACAAGCAGAATATAGATGGCAGCAGGAGCGATGGAAGATCATTCGACACGAACAGGAGCAATGGCTGAAAGAATTATTACAATTAGGTTTTGATAGAGAAGCCTGGCAAGAGAAGCAAAAACAAAATACAGAAGAGAGACAGATCGAGCTAGCAGAGTACGAACAATTACGTCGGGAGCGGGCAAAGCTTAGTGAAGAAAAGGCTAAGCAGTTGCTCAACAGAAAGGATATCATAGCTTATCTTTGCCCTGCTCTTCAAACAGTCTCAAATGATGTATTTGCTATTGGAAACACAATTTCCCAAGTAATAGTTCCGCTTGTAATAGCACAAACACTTTCAGTTCCCTTAGTACCAATTCTTATTGCTTCGATGGCGATGTTGATTATGCGTTTAGGCATATCAACCCTCTGTGCCAATTACAATAGCAAGTAAAGTAGTAATTTGTATAATTAGCAACTTGGGTTAATTTACATGCGTTAATACGACAAAAGAGTTCAACTACATTCAATAACATATTCATGATGAGATATTTATCGCGATTCAGAACCAACTCAAGACGTTCCACAATTAAACTTCTGGCACAGGATTAATAACTGTCACCTCAATAGAACCGATCGCATACTGACCATCAAGCACAGCGATCACCTCATTTAAGAGACAATTATTAAAAGTCACCTTATTACTAGAGATATCAAAGGTCTTCATAGTATTTGGCTTAGTAAACTCATCAATCTTGTCCGGCAAATCAATCGCTAACTCACCACTGACAACAATCAGATTAGCTGGATATTCCTCTTTGATTTCATTCAATTTATCCGTCGCCTGTTCATCATCGAAGCTAAGAGTTTTGATGATATTCTCTGATGGGCCACCAATTACTGTTTTCACTTTGGATGTAATTATCTGTGCACCAGTCTTATAAACTGCCTCACCATCAGTAACGATAAACTCCTTGCCCTTGGTACTCAAAATCAGATATTTACCATCGGCACTAGATCGATCGCTTTCCCAAAATCCCTGTATCTCCGCATAGACATGATTAGTTTCAGCATTTTCGTTGTAAACCTTCACTACAGCATCACTCAAGCTGAGATTCTGTCCTAAGTTCTGGAATATTCCACCATTGTTATTAATCCAAATGCTGAAGATGAGAATAGTAATGGCGATCGCGAGTACCCAATATTCACCAGCACCACCTGTTTTCAGTCTCCTCCTAGGATTCGAGCCAGCTACCGCCCAGAATTGAACGGGATAGAATATTTGTACTCCTTTCTTGGTGAAAGTATCGGAGAAACAGGCTACTAAATGCCCAAAGGGAAGCACAGCAGCAGTTATGAGGTGATTGTAATAGTAGCCAATGGGTAACGCGATCGCGGCAATGGTAACAGTAGCGAGTAATGAATGAGTGATGCTCCTATGGGGGAAGTTATCTTCAAGCCAATTACTCAGAGGAAAGCAGATCTGACCGATAGTGCTGGTAGTGGTATCCAAGTCGGGAAGCTGGGAGCCAAGCAGCGCCAAGCCGAGAGCTAGAGAGTTATCTGTGCCAAGCCCGAAGGTGAGAGAAGCTGCGGAAACTGCGATCGCGGCATGGGTAATCGAAAGCATAAGCGGTAACAAGTGGAGTTATTACCAGTTTGGATTTAGGTAGGGCGATCGTCAGTTATTTGACTCACTGATTTCTGTTTGTTGCAACTTTTCATACATTTTTCTTAGTCTTTCAACTTCATTGGTGTCTAAAATCTCTATATATTGTTTTTGATATTCTATTATATTTTGCCATAATTCTGCTTGAATTAAATTTCCATAATAGTATGATTCTACCTGAAATAAATGAGCAATATTATTATCAATCTCCTTACAGAAATAATTAGCTCCAATCAGTGGCTTTGTATAAAATTTTCCAGCTTCCATAATAGTGTCAAATCCCAGGCTCAAATTTAAAGCTTCTATACTTGCTTTCTCATTCTTAACAGCATCAAATAATTCGTAAACGGTATGAATTTTTTCTATTTGATGATGATCTAAAGGTAAGCCTTTATAACGAGCTAACTCAACTAAATTACAAGAAAATTCAATAGCACTAATTTCTTTTTTATCAAATAAATCAGGAACAGTAATCAAACTTTTCTCCAAAGCTATTGACTTTTTTATAGGGAAATTATCCTCTATAGAAACTAAAGACAATTCTTGATTTATTAGACTATGTAAGTCGATCTCTTTACCGTCAATAATAAGTAACGATTTCTCTCCTAAATAGGCAAGTTTGCCATTTTCATCTGGTAAATTATATCTAGATTTTTTTTCAGAATCAAATATTAGACAAATATCATAAATTAATAAAGCTGGAGTTTTAGAACCTATAAATTCTTCAGGTACCTGTACAGTTTCTTTCAGAGTAAAAAGTTCTATACTATGTCTTTTCGCAACTTTGAGACAACCAGATTGAAAACCAGAGGTAGAAATAATAATTGCTTTATTGGCATTGGCATCACGGCTCTTAGTTACAAAACTATCTATCTTATCTACAGATATTGGATTTTTATATTTTTTACATTCAATAAGAGTCAAATATGAATATAAACCTTGCTTAAATCTTATCGTAACGTCGAATTGACGACCTTCGATTGTTTCATCCCAAACTACTTTTGCACCTTTAGTTTCTGCAATATGAATTGCTGTTACTATTCTCTCAAACTCTTTCCAATTATTTGAATCAATTACGGAATATTTGTTCATTTGAAACTCCTATCAATTATTTCTACTGCCCTAACCTCTTCTGCGCTCCTTTAATCGAGCCCAACTGTTTCGCACCCATCAATACAGCTAAACTCACACCACCAAAGATATAAAGCGATTTATTTTTCGTACCCATGCCCACAAATCGCAGCACGGCAAAGAACATAATTAGCGCAAAGAAAATAGGCATGATATTAATATACTGCGTATGCTGACTACTTTGCTTGATTCCTAACTTTTCATTCCTAATAACTTTCCTTGCCAACAAAGGGTTACGTCCTGCCAATGGCTGTAATTCTGCCAGTTGAGATTTAGTCAAATTTAACCCCTGGCGCTCGGCTTCAGCTTCCATTATTTCTCTAATAGCGCGATCGCTCGGCAGATCTAATTCAATCTCCAGCATCTCCAAGAAAATCTCTTTCTTAGGATTGACAACGGCTAGGCACACGACGATTACACCAGCGCTCATCATATCTTCTAACCAATATCTGATAGACGTAGTGAGCCGTTTGGCTTCAGGAAGAATTAAGAGGGTATCTTCACCAGAATTTTCTAAGATCTCATCCTTGAGTGCATCAACGGTTAATTTCTTGCCTGTTTCCTGGTCTTCAGTGGGGCAGTCGAGATTAAACGCGATCGCACTAAAGAATTTTTTGAGACTACCCTTATAAGTCGCGATCGCACAATTATACTCATCCAACATCTCACTAAACAGAGCCTTGGCAAACATCCCCTTACCAGTTCCCTTCTCACCAAGAACTAATACAGAATTGCCAGCTCGAACCGCTTCACAGACTTTGAGAAACTTCTTGCCCTGTTTGATTGGCTCTAAGATGCTCTCTGACTCCTCAATTGTTTGAGTAAGGTTTGAGCGATGAGTTTGGGTTGGTGCTTTTTTGGATTAGCTGCGTCTCTGGCGATGTTAACTTTGGCCTGAAGTTCGGGAGAAAGATCTTCATAACTCATATTGTTAGCTATTTCCACAGCTAATAGATGGGGCATGGCGATATTTCTAGCTGCTATTTCTTGAGCGTTATTAAACAGATTATCTAGATTTACTTGCTCAGTGGGATGTGTTTCGCTTATATAGATATCTTCTTCTGTAGTTGGGGTAATCTCAGTTTCAACGCTTTTCTCTGTGGCTTCAAGACTATTATTTTCTACTTGAACAATAGAACTTTCATTCTCAATCTTTTCGTAGACAAATCCTTTACGTGTGCCATTTTCAATAACATATGAACGTAAAGCTCTAACTTGCTCTGCTTGCTCAAAAGTTAAGTAAGGTTTGTTATTGTCATCTTTATCTGCCTTGATGCCCAGATAGCTTAAGTCATCGTAATAAGTAGAGCTTTTTATTGATAATTCAGCTTGTAAGGCTTCAGGTCGAATTGAGTTGTTAGGTCTGGAATTCTGGTCTGTCATGTCATAAAAAAATTTTTTTCCTACTACATATCCTGAAACGCTTTTAAAAAAAAATCTGTGACTTTGATCTGGAATTCCAGCTACCGAGTGGAATAGGCGGAAAAATTTTCACTTGCTACGTTATTGTGATTGATTTGTTAGTAACGCGATCGCGAAATTCATCAACTATCACTTAGCAATAACTCGGCAGTAAGAGTTGAATCATTGAGTATTATATTTGTCTTATTAAAAAATTTACTTTGATATTTTCGGATTAAACCTGATAGCTTTCATCAGCTTCTTTCATTACTTTCCAAGATGTTTGATTACCAATTTTTCCAGATTTAACGAAGATGAACGAGCCGCGTTTGAACGTTTTCTTACCTTTTTTACAGCTTGGTTTGACTCCAATAAGATCTTGAACTTGTGAAGTTGTTAACTCCCAACCCGAAGCCCTAGCAGCTTCCAATCTTCCCAAGTACCAGAGAGGATCAACAGGAGTCATCTTACTGGCGATCGCATGACTAACAGCTTCAACGATATCAGTTAGTAATTGTGGTGTTACCTCTAACTGTGTACTGTGTAGCTGAGTTTCTACAAGGCTTGATATATCTGTGTTTCCGTTCTGTTCTGTTGCTGTGTTGTGTACTGTTACCTCAGCTATTTTAACGGGTTCAAAATTATCTATAGAGCCACCTTGTTTGATGTGTTCATTCTGTTGGTCGAGTAATGCTACCTGCTCCTCTGTGGCGTAGGACTTGTTGTTTTTTTTGCCTAGTTTGATTCCTAATCCATTCAATCTAGTGTAGAGACTTTTCCGAGATTTGATGCCATAGCGATCGCAAAGTTCCTGAATATACATGGTGTGTTGTTAGCGGGTAACAGTGTGTCGCCATCACTATACAATGAATTTGACCAAATGCGATCGCGACGCAGGAGCGAACCTCTCGCTATCTAATTCTCAGAAGAATCAATATCCTAAATAAAACTAAAGTTTGTCAGTTAATCAAACGAAAGATATTAGCTTAGATAGATTATGAGTTATCGAAAAGCATCATGATTCAAGGTAGAATTCCCGAAATTACTATTAAATTCAGCGAGAAGCCAGAGTTGCCCACTGAAGGAAAAAAAGTAACTTTGGAAATCCAAGGAGAAAACAACGTTATCGTCAAAGCAGAAGTTAACCGCAAAACTCTGAAGAAACAGGTAGCGAAAATGGATGAGTTTGAGGACTGGGTGGGTGCGCTTTCAGGAAAGATTGCCCAGATTACCACTGAGGGAGTAATTGAAATAGAAGGGGCAGGATTGCAGATTTTTGAGAAAAAGAAAAAAGAACCCAAGCCCGATAACGATAAGCAATCAACGGCTGCCTAGAGCGAAGATGTTGGCTCGTGGGTTGTAAAGTCATCCAAGACGATCGCTCTATTGACCACGTGAGATCGCATACCCATGTATCGCCACCAAGTAACACTGTGTTGTCACTACGACACATTAGCTAGAAGTCAATCCTGGATTAAGTTTGGCGCGACACTCTCAATAATTTATCCCCTAGTAAAACGCGATCGCTAAAAGTAATCGCTATCCTAATGTGTCGTCATCAGGTAACAGTTCGTTAGCTATTGCCTGAGCATCTTTAACAGTTCGCTCCTTATCTGTTATTTATAATATACTTGTATTAATAACGTATTATAGGCGGAGTTGGCGCACGGCGATCGCATAGGGCAACAAAGCGCCAGAGGGGAAGAGTGCAGAGTGCTATGTAGTACTAGGGGCGACACACACAACACGGAAACCGATACCGTAGGAACGGTTGCCGCGCGTAAAGTCGTCGCGGCACGCTGAGCGGCAATAAGCAGGATTGTAGCCCCATGAACCACCGCGTATTATTCTTGTAGCACTTACTTCTGAGACCCATGCACTGCCATTAGTTGGCGCATTTTCATAATTATCATGCCAATCATCTTCACACCATTCCCAGACGTTTCCATGCATATCACTAAGTCCAAAATTATTAGCTACTTGGAAATATCCTACTGGGGTTGTTTGTTCTCGATAAATTCCTTTTGAACCTCTACCATATGTTGCTTCACCGTAATAGTTAGCTAATTCAGTACTAATAGTTTCTCCGAAGTGAAATGGTGTAGTTGTCCCTGCTCTACAGGCGTATTCCCACTCTGCTTCGGTAGGTAAGCGATATTCTCTTTTAGCCCTGTTACTTAATCGGTTATAAAATTCCTTCGCATCTTCCCAAGAAATGCTTTCTACTGGTCTTTGCCATCTATCTATTCCTTCATAGTCTTCTTTAAAATCAGATGGATCTGTTTCTAATTCTCTTTCTATTTGTTGCCAACCTGCTACCTCTCGCCATTGGTCTTTGGTGATGGGATAGCGCCCCATAAAGAAAGTAGGTACAGTTACTTTATGTTGTGGTCTTTCGGCTCTAAACCATTCCCGATCATATTCTTTAACTAGCCTTTCTATCTCTTCATCTTCCGTTCCCATCATGAAACTTCCACCTGGGATGAGAACCATATCTAGTCCCACTCCATTCCCTAAGTCCTCAGTGAAATACTGACCTTGTTTTTGTTGTCGGCGAATAACTAGTTTGGCCATGTGGTGGAATCGGTTAACGTTTCAGCTACGCTTACTAAGCTACCCGATTCCGGTTGATTTTTGGATGCTTATTCAACATCACCGGAACAGGTCTGGACTCTTTCCTCGCACGCCCGACAAATTCCCATCTGCCAGCTCTGGCACGGAAGAGTGCTGGGAGCGACGCAGACAACACGAAAACCAATATTGTTGTTGCGGTTGTCGCGCGTATTGTTGTTGCGGTACGCTGAGCGGCAGTTGTTAGGATTGTTGGCCCATGAACCACCGCTTTTTAATGCCTGTCCCAACTTTTACAGTAAACAGTAATCAGTTAACAGTAATCAGTTTGTTAATAAAATTAACAGCGTTGCTGATTATAGGTATGATTCCGCCCCCCTACCCCCAATCCTGGGGTCGAAATACACGAAAACAAATATAATAACTTGTCCTAATTTACGATAGACGAGTGAAAGTGTAATGATTAAAAATCTTTTGACGCAGTTGATAAGTATCTCCATGTTTTAGATGAGCGTCCCAACTTTGTAGTCTCTCAATTAATTTTTGTAGGGAAACTTCTCCCCGTGCATATTCGGCTTGTAATTGCTTAAGTCTTCGTCGAGATCTTCTCAAATTATCATTACGAACTCTCACCCGATCTGGTAACACTCGAAAGCCCACAAAATTAGCTCCATGACGAGTTTCAAAGAGTTGACTTTTAATCGGATGAATTATTAAGCGTAATGTTGCCAGATATTGTTCAATTTCTCTTCGAGCCTGGGTTAAAAACTGCCAATCATCACCCAATAACAAAAAGTCATCAACGTAGCGTAAGTATTTTTTGACTCGTAATTTTTCTTTGATAAAATGGTCGAAACCATTCAAATACCAATTAGCAAAAAACTGACTGGTCAAGTTACCAATTGGCAGACCATGACGGCGTAACATAGGTGTTAGTAAATCATCTCCTGGAAAATATTCAATCACAGGTTCTTGAGGATTACTACTATCAATAATAGTATCGATTAACCATAAAGTATCTTGACACTTAATCTTCCGACGAATAATCTGTTTTAAAATTTCATGATCGATACTAGGAAAATATTTACGAATATCACATTGTAAAACGTAGCGACTGGAACGAGCAAATTCTATAAACCGCGCTAAGGCACGATGAGTACCATAACCGACACGATTGGCATAAGTATCGGTAATAAAAGACTTTTCGATTAGAGGAACGATTATATTACATAAGGCATGATGAACTACGCGATCGCGATAGGGAGCGGCGGAAATTAATCTCGGTTTGGGGTCGTAAATTCTGAAACTTCTATATTTTCCTGGACGATAGGTTTTTGACTTTAATTCGGATTGAAGCTTGAATAATTCTGGTTCTAAATTATAGTTAAAAGCCAACACATTATCGCGGAAACGTTTTCCTTTTTGAGCTTTACGTGCAGCTAATAAAAGGTTCGACCAATCAATAATTTGATGCCAAAGATTACCGTAGCGTTTCATTCTAAACAATAGTTAAATGAAGGATGAGGAGTTAATTCATGCTCAAGATTACAGAGACAAGAATGGCGATCGATGCCGTTACCAGTATGCCCAGACTTACATTTAACTGCTGTTTATTGGCATCCTGGTAGGCTTTGATTTCCGACCTCATTGAAGCGTTAATTTCGTCGCCATTCTTTTTGTAGATTTCCAGTTTATCGTTTACTAGTTCGAGTTTATCGTTTACTAGTTCGAGTTTATTTAGTATTTGCTTGATATCCGATTCAATCTGTTCGCTGGTCATTGATTATTTTAATTATTGAATATTATCATAGGGTTTCATCGCTTTTGCTGTTGTTTAATCCAATTTCCTAAATCCATACCAATTCCGTTAAATTGCTCGTTAATATATTTATATCTTTTATCTGAAATTAATTGGAAATCGTATAAAAGTCTGGTTTGATAACGTAGAATATCTAGCTGAGTATTGAGTGAATAAAGACGAGTTAATTTATCGTTTTTAGCATACCGCGTCCTAATCAGTTCTTCTAGTAAATCGTATAGATTATTGACAATTCGCTCTCCTAAAGCAAAGCGATGATTTCTGGGCAAACGATTCAAAATTGGAATATACCATTTAATCAAATCGTAGGTTTTTTGAATAATTGGCAAGTCCTTCATTGATGCATGTTTGTATTAATTATGTATTATAAAATTTTGCGCGCTTAGGGCAAAGAGGGCAAAAAGGGCAACAGGGCTATGTAGTCCTGGGGGCGACACAGACAACACGGACACCGACAGCGTCGGAGCGGCCGACGCGGGCAGCGATGTAGCGAAACGCTGAACGGCAGTTAATAGGATTGTCGCCCCATGAACCACCGCGTATTACTTTATTGTTACTAGCCTCTGAAACCCTTGCACTGCCATCAGTTGGCGCACCTTGATAGTTTTCATGCCAGTCATCTTCACACCATTCCCAGACGTTTCCGTGCATATCATATAAACCAAAGGCATTAGGTGGAAATTTTCCAACCGAAGTGGTTTCTCCTCGATACTCTCCTTTGGGTTCACCAGCATAGATTTGACCCGCATTATAATTGGCTAACTTATCTGTAATCGTTTCTCCAAAATGAAATGCGGTAGTTGTCCCTGCTCTACAGGCATATTCCCATTCCGCTTCCGAAGGCAGTCGATATTCTTTTCCTGTCTGTTTCGATAATTTCTGGCAAAATTCTACTGCTTCATCCCAAGAAACTTCTTCTACGGGTCGCTCATCACCTTTGAAGTTAGAGGGATTTTTACCCATTACTTGTTGATACTGTGCTTGAGTAATTGGATATTTCCCCATAAAGAAGGGTTGAACAGTCACCTCATGTTGTGGTTTTTCTGCTCTAAAATATTCCCAATCAAATTTTTTAACGAGTCTTTCTATTTCTTCTTCTTTCGTTCCCATCATGAAACTACCACCAGGAATAGAAATCATATCTAGTTCTACTCCATCTCCTAAGTCTTCAGTGTAATAGTCAGCTTCTCCTTGAGTAATTTGCGATCGCCAACCTGCTGCTTCTAGTGGAGAAAGGGCATCTCTGATGGCTTGAACAAAGCGATGGTATAAAGTCGGTTCATTAGTGTTTTCATTCTTTAAGCTGTCAAATAATCGTTTCCTTAATCCCCAATATATTCCTATTTGAACGCCTTTTCCTGTTTGACCGCGATTACAAATATTATGGGGATTTTCAGCTTCTAAAGTTGAGCCTGATTCTTGAGGTTTAAAACCTTCCCTTTCTAAATTTGCTTTGATTTTTTGCTTTAAATCAGCATCTAAACCACCTAGCTGGATATCTTGGTCTCCGCCATAAAAGAAACCATGAATGGCAATTACTCGATTTGCCTTTTCAACCATTTCTAAGGCACGAGGTTCATCAAATTTCTCACTGGGAATAGATAAGATATGGTTATTTCCTGGTTTTAATCCTTCCAGGGAATAAAAACCATGATCTTCACCAGCAATAGCTTTAGCGATTTCCGTTGCTCCGGGTTCAATTTTGCCTCCATGAGGTGCAATGATGACTGCATCTGTAATTCCTTGATGAGTTTCAATGCGATAATCTGTACCTTCTTGTGCAGAGTTACTTAATTCTTTGTAGCTTTGATAACCATTTGGAGTTCCAGAAGCCTCTGAATGATGTTTTTCAATTAAATTAATTTCTTCTAGGGATAGTTGATGTTTTATTTGTTCTTTGGGAACTAAAGTACAGATATTAAACCCTAATCTAATTAGGATAGTGGCAACTTCAAATGTATAAGTTGATAGTTGTGCTTTAATACCTTCTTGGCTATTACCATCCCCTGTATTGATATTAGGAACAGAACTTATCTTCACCAAATTTTCTTCGGCAAACCTTGCATATTCACCTCCTAATCCCTCTAACACCTTAATTGCTACTTCAGCAAAAGCAGAGATACCTTGTTCGGTATCTTCTCCAGGTGCTTTCAACAGTGCCACGAACTCTTTTAAAGACTTATTTAACTTCTGGGCAACGTATTGAGAAACTGCGTCAAATACCTCTGCTGAGTCACTCACTGGAGCATCTTTGAGGAAAATTTGCCGAATCCCATCATCCATAAAGTCATACTGCACCGTATCAGGATTAGTATCGGCTTCAATGACGATTAATGGTTTTAATAAACCTCCTAAAAACACCTCAGCCACATGAACTTGGTTTGATCGAGGTAACAGGGTATCCTGAATTAAACGCACCACAGGTAAGTTAATCACAGGGGCAGCAGCGAGTAATCCAGCTAATTTACGGGCAATAGGAGAAGCAGTTTGACGAAAGCGGGTGATTCTTCCTGCTGCATCCAGTTGTGCGACTTCGGTTTCTGGTAAACTTTTCTCATCTGATTCTAGTTGTGGAGGTAAGACAAATCCCGATGTGACTGCCTCACTTTTCCCCGAAACCATTTCACTCCAAAGGTAAGCCAAATCTGGGTCTAAAGTAAGTACGGGAATTTTTATTCCTTCGGAGAGGGCAAAATCCTTACGTAGTAGTAATTCCTCAACTTCTAACTTCTGATTGGCAACTCCGGGGGCTAAACTTTTGAATAAAACTGAAGCACCATTACCTAAGCCTGTTCTAAGCCATAGCCAATCTGGTAACATTTGTAGAATCGCCAGAGGTTGTCGTTGTGACCAAGCTTGCAAGGGCGGAATGATTGCACCATCGTACCAAAGACGAGATACACAATCACTGACCACTAAAATCAAACGCCGTCCATTGGGATCTATTAATTCACGGGGATTAGCCAAGCGTTGTTCCTTTCCCTTAGTTCCTATACGAGGTAAGAGTTTGACTTCTCCTGTTTCATCGGTGACTAATCCCCAAATGCGTACATCTCGAAATACACCGTAATTTTGGACTAAGCGTTTTAAATCTTCAATGGTATGTCGCCAAATTGCCATAGATTGGCTTTCATCTATCACTAAAGCCAGATCTAGCCAAGGTTCAGTTTCAGGTTTGACAATAGGAAGATAAATCTTATGTTCGGCGATGCGTTTTGCTGTGGCAATTTCATCTAAAATAACTTTTCTACCAGAGGCTATTTTACGCATCAGAGGACGCAGGGATTGAGCAACTTGAAGCGGTTCTCGTAATGAAGGGGCATCTGGTACTCTAATGGGTAAAACTTTGCTGGGAGCGGTGGTAACAGAGGATGGAGTTTCAGGATAGAGGGGTACGGTAGTCTCTTGTTCGATGACAGTAGCTGGAGATTGAACAGATGAAGCTGCTTGGGATTGTTTCTTATTAGTTTTAATTGAATTACCAATTTGAATGATTAAATTAATTAATTTTGACCACCAAGGTTTTTCCTCTGATTCAGTTGTGGGGATTTCGGTTACAGTGCCATTATATTTAAGTCGTTGTACAGCCAACCACAACACATCAGCGATTTCTTCTCCTGTGAGTTCAAAGTCTTCCCCTAATGCGGTAATTAATTGTTGCAGTTGACTATCTTCAATCATTTGCTGATAAACGTTTTAATAATAATTTTTTCACTGATTCCTCATCTTTGGCTTTGGGACTAACGGAACAAGTTAAGACATAAATAGTATTCAGTAATTGATCTGTTGCCCGATTCCTTTGTGGTTTTCCGAGTTGACCTTCATCGAGAAATTCACTAATTAACTGATTAATAGTTGAGGAGTGTTCTTTAAATTTAGTCTCTCCAAAATGAGCTTTGACAATGGCTTCTAATCCTTCCTTTTTCGGCTCTGGCATCGTAATTCGTAAACATCTGCGTTTAAAAGCAGGGGGAAAATCTCGTTCGCCATTACTGGTCATCACAATGATGGGAAAGGCGTGACAGCGTATCCAACCATCTTCAATAAGAGCATCTATGCCTTCATCTTGGGTTTGAATCGTAAAAGGAGTTGTCTGGGAATTTTCAGAGTTATTTTTAGGAGAACGTCTGACTAATTCGGGAATAGGAAATTGTCCTTCTTCGAGTAAATTTAATAAGTCATTAGGTAGATTAATATCACTTTTATCTATCTCATCAATTAACAACACTCTGGGTAAATCTGAAGCTAAAAATGCCGTTCCTAATGCTCCTAAAGTAATATATTCTCCAATGTTTTTTTCTTCTCCCTGTTGAGCATCTTGGAGTCTACCAATGGCATCATAACTATATAAAGCTTCTTGAATGGTCGAACGAGCTGTAATTGCCCAAGATAAGACCGTTCCTAAGTTTAATTCATGGGCGAGTGCATAGGCTAAAGAACTTTTTCCCGACCCTGGATTTCCTGTAACTAATAATGGTCTTCTCAAATAAATTGCTGCATTAACTGCATTAATAACATCCTTAATTTCACTGGGAAGTTCTTC
The DNA here is from genome assembly GCA_030065615.1 of Xenococcus sp. MO_188.B8. Taxonomy (GTDB): domain Bacteria; phylum Cyanobacteriota; class Cyanobacteriia; order Cyanobacteriales; family Xenococcaceae; genus Xenococcus. The sequence continues at coordinate 22,877 of JASJDR010000113.1, forward strand.
ATTTTCAGATAGTTGAGGATAGAGACGGAAATTTTCACCTCTGCGTTGTTCTCGTTCTCTATTTTCGGCAAGTTTTCGTATTTTTTGCCAACGTTCTCTAATTTGGGAAGCATTTTTTTCCAAGTATTCTGGTTTCCCAAATTTCCGCCAAGGTGGAGTTTCTAAATTTTTGAGAATCTCAATTACTCCCTCTTGCCTTTTACCATTTCCTTGAAATAATTGCCAATTTTCAGACATTAGTTTCTCCTTAGTTATTTACCCGTTTCAATTAAAGGTTTAAGATTAGAGGGAATTCTCTGAGGATCGTCAGATAAAATGCCTAGATGATAGCCTATTTTTTCTGGCTTTTTATAAGCTTTTTGACGACATTCCCAAACTTTTTCAAATAAATCATGCCAATTTTGTAAAGGTTGTGAAGTAAGCAGATTGTTTAAATCTTGTTGACAATTTTGTAAGTCATTACACCTACTCCATAAAGCGAAAGGAATACCACTCCTAACCAGAGAATAAAACAACTCTTCTTGTACTTTTTCTTCTTTAGACCAACAGCCAATAATTTTTAGTCCAATAATTTTCTCAACCTTCCACTGGTTCTCTAATTCATCTAAGCTTCGATTATTATAAACTTCCGATTTCAATTCTTGAAAAGACTCAATAAGTTTAGCAAAATTAAGCTTTAACTTTTGTTGCACCTTAGTACGCCATCTAACTAAAAATTCGTTATAAAGCTTTCTGTCATGAAACCGCTCATAAGAACTAACTAATAAAGGATATTCAATTCCAAGATAATGAGCAGTATTTCTCTCTTTATCGATTACAACTTCTTCAAGGTCAAAGGCATATCCTAAATAGCGATAGGTCAAAAATAATTCAACATTTAGGATATAAGGCAACTGAAGATATTCTTGACAAATCGCAATAAGGTCAGAAATTTTATCTTTAATTTCTGTTAAATCGCATCTAATTGAACCTCTTTTTTCACAATCTAAGAATTTGGGGTTAGTTTCATAGCTATCTTTTGAACAGTTATATAGCAGCAAATCAGATTGTAGTTCAAATTGATTTTTACCTTGAGGAATAACTGCAATTAATAAAAAATATTTGTAAATATCATTCTTCGATGAAGGTTTAGAATAAGTCGGTAAATCAATCTCAAGTCTTGTAGCTAAATTTATAATCCATTGCTCTAGTTGCGCGGATAATTTTCCTTGGACTTCACTGCTTAATCTTTCAGCAAATTCAAGAATTGTCGGTACATTATCATCTCTTTTGGGGAATTTATTTAATAGTATTTCTTTTAAATTTTTTAAATCGATCTTATTAGACAATTCTAGACAATTTCCTAGTAGATCATTTTGACTATTTTTTAAAGTCTGCTTACAAACTTGAGTGATTAATTGATTATTGTTTATTTGTTTTAAAATTAGATACAATTCATTCCATTCTGGTATATAAATAGGTAAACACTCATCCTCAGAAAATCCCATAATATTAAAAACACTAGGCTTTAGTTTTTGACAAAAATTTTGATAAATTTTTTTTAATTCTGGATTATCTGAATTGCATTTATAAGCTTGTTCGATTAGCTGTTCTATTTTTCCTTGAGGAATAGCCCATTTAGTTACGAGATTGAAAACAATTTTTTTAAGATTATTACCGCCAGTAATTTTACTTAAAGCTTCATCCACTCCAAATCCATATACAATCATCATATCCAAATCATCTTTAGAAGGATAAGCACTAACAATTGCCTTAACCAAATTTTCTATATCACTTCCAGATAATTCCATCGCAATCTATTGTTTTTTGACTAACTTTTCTTTTTTTCAGTAGGATTAATTAAAGGAATAGTTAAGTTATATAGAATCAATAAAATTGAACCATAAATAGGATTATAAAAACTTAAGGAATCAAAAGGTTCTCCTAAAGCAAATACCCAAACAACAAAGGCAATAGTGGAAATAGTTGTTTGTTTCACTGCTAGTGGCTTTTTCGGTTCTGATGTTTGTTTGAGAATATAAAGAACAGTAAGTCCAGTAAAGATGATTAAAAGAATCCACAGTATAGTATTTGTCGGAATATTACTAGCACTTTTTATCAGTCCTGTAATAGCAATCCATCCGCCAACTATCTCCGTAGGAATATATTTAAGTAGCTTATCAAAATAACCATCAATTTTAGCAACTTCAGCTTTTGCTTGTAATTGGCTCGTAACGATTCTGCGTCCCATTTGCTCTCCTTAATTAACTTAAAATATCTTTAATTTCTGGATAGATAGAAGCGAATAGAATCCCTTCCCTAATTGTGCCAAAAGTTTTCGCTCTTTGAGCATGATGTAATGCTACTAAAAACCAATTTTTATCAAAACAAGGTGAACCACTTGAGCCTAATGCAGTTTTATTCACATATTGAACTAAGCCACTATTTTTGTATACCCCTGTAATTCCATCCTGACTCACCGATAATTTCATCGAATCTCCTTCAGGATGTTGTAAGACATTAATGCCCATTTTGGCAATCGGAAGTTTATGAGCATCCCAACGGGCAGGTTTGATCTCTTTTTCTTTAGTTATTTGGGGTTCTACTTGCAACAAAACATAATCTAAAGCTTCGGTTTTACTAGAATGTAAAATAGGTTTTTGTCTATCTAATTGAAATGATTTTCCTTGAGTTTCAACACCATTATCTGAGGTAAAACAGCCAAACTTCAAGACTGCATTGAGAGCATTACTTTCTAGGTTATCTTCCTCACTAGGCTGTAAAACATGGTAATTTGTCAATACCTTATTTGGTGTAATTAAAACCCCCGTTCCCATAATATTGCGAGAGGAAATTTCAAGGCGACATACTGATGCAGACTGTTCAATTGCCCGTTTTAAAAACCCTACATCCCAATAATCCGGTTCAGGTTTCAACCAACTTTGGAGTTGAACTTCATCCGTTTCCCCTAGCCAGTCGATATCGGGTCCAAAATCTGTTACGGCTACGGTAGGATTGACGATAAATCGTTTCTTTAAAACAACAGATTCGTAAAATTCTTGTAATTCTGGATTATCGGGATTACTTTCATAGGCTGCTAGAATGAGACGATAGATTTTTCCTCTAGGAATTGCCCATTTAGTGACTAAATTAAAGACAAGTTGTTGAAGATTGTTTCCTCCTGCGATCGCATTAAGATTCTCCTCTAATTCAAACTGAACCATCATTGCCAAATCGCCTTGAGTGGGATAGGCACTAACAATGGCATTCACTAACTTTTTTAAGTCTTCACCAGATAGCTTCATTTTTAATTTGACTCTTTCCCGTCTTTGGTAAGGATACGCCAACCCTGAACACAAATTACTAGATGTATGGCTATGTAGTAAAATAATTTTACAATTTTGATACGATTTGTCATTGAATTCAAGCGATCGCCCTTTTTTATCGATCTTTTCCTTTGCCTAAAACTTTCAAGATATCTTTCACAGGTGCTTTCTCCGCCTCCATCTTCTCCACTCGTGTTAATAATCGTTTGGGAATATAACGAGACTTCTTAAGCAGGCGATCGCCCTCACCGATAACTTATGCACGAACTTGTTCTTAGCTTCATAAATTAGATGTAATTCTTCTACTGAATTTTACACATTTTACAAATAACCGATATAGATTAGTTGATAACTATTAGGTAGTTTTACATACTACTAGGGTTATATTTATTCTTATAACTAATCTATAAAAATGCAAATATTAAAAACAATACCAATAATATTAGGGGTATCCTTATTGGTTTCAAGCTGTGCGAGAAAGCCAGGAAAATATAACTTGATAGGAACTTGGGAATCCGATTGTTATCAACCTGGATCGAATAAATATACTCAAAAAACAGTTTATAGTCCTGACGGTTCTTTTGAAAGTCAGTCTAGTGTTAAGTTTTTTCTTACATATAATGTATATTTTTCAGGAACTTACAAAGCTACTAAAAATAAATTAGTAGAAACAATAACTAATTCTAGTAATCCTGCAACTATAGTCAATCTTCCTCAAAGTCAGACCAGCAATTTAAAGTGGATTGATGATAATTCAATAACTGTTGTTACTGGTAATACTAAATGCATGGCTATTCGTCTTGAAAGTAATTAATCAGTAACAATATCATCTATGTATTTGATTGAAAAGAAAAAGCGAAAAATTTTAAATTCGCAGCGTCAAGTCGCTTTATTGATATTAGCAATTACTTTAGTTTTGGCTTTTGCTATGCCTGCAATGGCACAGCGAGATATCCTGACCACCACTGCGAAAAATATCAATAATATAGAAGTTTGGTGGGATCAATTATGGGATACTACATTCAATCCTCCTCCAGTTGCTGTTAGTGGTGGAATTGCCGATGCTACAGGCATTGAAAATACTACCAATTTGTCCTTATACGCTTTTGTCAATCCCACCCGCTTTATTTTGGGCATCGGTTTAATCTTTTGGCTATTTAGTTTCGGCTACAAAATGGTCGAGTCGAAAACTGTGGCTCAAAGTACCCACACATTTATCAAGTTATTTATACCTGTTTTTCTAGCATTAATCTTTTTGGCTAATCAAGCAACCTACTCGCGAATGTTGGCATATGGAATGCGTGATATTGTTAACTCTTGGTCTGAAGGAGTAATGAATCTTCAGATTACTGATTACAGCGTTAGAGAAGCCATACAGGATCAACTGATTACAGAAGATGCCAAAGAAATCATGGCTCAAAAGTATGCAGTCTGTAATAACCTAGAAAAGCCAGAGGTAGCTATCCCCAGTCTTATTAGACCCGATACTTCAGACCCCAACGTACCACCTCTAACTCCTGCTCAAAGAAAAGTTTATGATTACCTGGAATGTTTAGATGAACTATCAGCCTTTGCTCAAGAGAAACTGGATGCAGCAGATGCAGAACGAGAGTGTTCTGGCAAAGCCTGTAGAGCTTACAAAGCCTTTCTCGATTTTTTCTTTGGTGTATCTGCTAGTCAAGCTTATTATGAAAATGCCAAGCGATTAGCTGGTGATTCACCAGATCAGGCGAGTTTAGAAAAGCTGGAATTTATTAAATCAAA
>JASJDR010000114.1 GCA_030065615.1 Xenococcus sp. MO_188.B8
CACTCCAGCCCATATGCCCAAACCCCGTGGAAAATCCCCTGGTTGGCAGAAAGGGAAAATTCGGACTAAAAAAACCCGATTTCCTATCGCGAAAAAAGGAAAAGGTAGGTTTGAAAGTCAGAAAAAAGCCCAAGAAACTGCTGAATCAGCTTAAATTTTCCCCACTTTTTTGATGAATCAAGTTGCTTTTCAGAATTTCTTTGCTTCTTGAGTTGATTCTTTATTCAATGAATAGTCTAGATTTCAGTCCTCATTCTCTCTCTGTTTTCTGGTCTTGTCTTTTCGTTAGTCTAAACTACAGTCAAGAGCGAAGAGGATTTAAATTGCTCTCGTTTAAAATTCGCCACCTGTTCCCAAACTTGAAAGTCATTTGGGTCGATGGCGGTTATGATGGTCAACCTTTACAACTTTGGGTTAAACGATGGTTTAATTGGGTGGTGGAAACCATCAAACGCAATCAAGACACCAAAGGGTTTGAGGTTTTACCGAAACGATGGGTGGTGGAGCGAACTTTTGGTTTGCAAGGTATCGTCGTTTAAGTAAAGATTATGAATATCTACCCACCACCAGTGAGACTATGCTCTATATTGCCATGATAAATCTTATGTTAAGACGTTTAACTTGGAGTTCTTCACGTCAAGTATCGACCTAGTTTTAAATTTTCAAACACGCTCTCTTAGAATCTTTGTTTCAGCAACTTCTCCACTATCGAGATTTAACTAACGACATTTCTATGCTTGATCCCTGGTTACAGAACCCAGTCAATCATTAACAAAAAGATGCTTTATTCCAATAATAATAATCCCAAAAATCTCCTTGAGTTTCTTCAGATGCAACAAAGAGGACGAGTTGATGATTTAATCCGTCATGCAATAACTAACTCATTCTTCTACCGTAATTACTATGCTAGTTTTGGTATTACGTTGGAGAATCTTAATCAGACATTATTCTCAGATCTCCCGTTAACGGACAAAGAGACAATAATGATTAATTTTGATCAGCTTGTCTGTGATCCAACATTGAAACTTGACGAGCTAAAGACCTTTATCACAGATGAAAACACCTTTAGAAAGAAGTTCCAAGGAACTTACCAGATAATTCACTCATCAGGTTCTTCTGGCTTTACAGGAATATATGCTAGAGATGAACAGGAATGGAAGAGTGTCATTGAAAGTTTTGAGCTGTATTTTATAAAAAAACATAGCGATAATCCTTTAGAGAAAACCCGCTTAGGATTTTTAGGTCCGCTTAGAGGACACTTTCCTGCAGTCTCGGTGTTAAGCAACCTTCCTAAAGACAAGTTTGAACTTCTTCCCCTTCCTATTACTGCTCCTCTAGAAGAGAATCTTCCCTTATTGGAGAAATTTAACCCTCACTATCTTTTGGGTAGTGCCAATGCTTCCTATATTCTTGCACAAGAACAACTAGCTGGTCGCCTGAATATATCTCCCATAATGATTATAGCTGGAGGAGAGCCTCATACTATACAGATGAGGAAAACTGTCAAAGAGGCTTTTGGACACCGACCTCGTAATTTTTACTCAGCCAGCGAGTGTCTAGGGTTGGGTATCGAATGCGAGGAGTATGAAAAAATGCATCTTTGCAACGAAAATTACTATATTGAAATCCTTGATGAAGAAGGTAAACCTGTAGTCCCCGGTAAGCGAGGAAGGTTAGTCATGACTAACCTCACTAACTATACTCAACCTTTAATACGCTATGCACTAGGAGATGATGTTATTTTGTCACCAGAATCCTGTCCATGTGGTAATCCTAGTCCCGTTCTCGATCATATTTTGGGCAGAGCAGGCAATATGCTCTGGTTTAAGCGTGCCGATGGTTCTAGGGGATATATTCACCCTTTCGTGTTTGTCGATTTCTATGTCAAGGGACTTCAAAAAATACAAGCAGTTCAGACTAATCAAAACAGCCTTCTGCTCAAAGTGATGGTGGAAGATTCACAAGTGCTTAAACCAGTAAAGGAAAAAATGGAGGGTATTCTCAGAGAGGGAAAACTGCTAGAGACAGTTGCTCTCTGCGTCAAGGAAGTAAAGCACATTGCTGATAACCCAACATCAGGTAAGCATGAGCTAGTCATACCTTGGAACAAGGAGAATCCCAAACCAGTATAATTTATTGATATTTAGATAATTTAATTCATGGTCTCAACTAAACTCCTTAGCTCTATTCCTAAACCACCCCAATTTACGTCTTTTGAAGAGGAACGTCATAGTCGTAAGCAACATCTAGTAGCAGCTTGTCGAGTATTTGCTCAGTTAGGATTTGTATTTGGTGTGGCAGGTCATATTAGTGTTCGTGACCCCGAACATTTAGACTGTTTCTGGATTACCCCTCTTGGTAAACACTTTAGCTTAGTACGAAGGAGTGACTTAATCAAGGTCAATCATCATGGTGAGATTCTGGAGGGGAATCAAAGGATTAGTCCAGAAATGTTTGCTATTCACTCTAGAATTCATGAAACTCGTCCTGATGTTATTGCAGTGGCTCATGCTCATCCAGTTTATGGCACAAGTTGGTGTAGTCTTGGTCGTCTTCTCGATCCGATTAGTCAAAATGCTTGTGCTTTTTATGAAGACCATAGTTTATTTACTAATTTTAGTGGTTTAATTCGTGATTGTGCAGAGGGACAACGCCTTGCTGAAGCTCTAGGTGATAACAAAGCTGTGATTCTTCTAAATCATGGTCTGCTTACCGTTGGTCATTCCGTTGATGAAGCAGCTTGGTGGCTCATCTCCATGGAACGTTGCTGTCAGTCACAATTGATGGCAGAAGCAGTGGGAAATCCTATTCTAATTGATCCTGATATTGCTCGTTTAACAAGATCACAAGTTGGAAAACATGAATCCGGTTGGCTTTGCTTTCAGCCCTATTATGAAATGATATTACATCAGGAATCAGACCTTTAGTTAAACCTAAAAATAGTTAGTATTTTGCTACATTTAACCAACAGGATTGTATTGGTTAACAGAAAAACTTTATATCGGTTTAGATAGATGGTATGGCACAACAAGATGACAAAATTCCAACTATTACATCTCCTGAGTATGCCAAAAATATATTTGATTTTGAGACAGTAGCATCAAAAAAACTCGCTCCTGATATTTGGCATTGGTTATCAGGAGGAGCTGACGATATGAAGACACTTCAAGCTAACCGAAGTGCTTTCGATCATCTACAAATTAGAGCGAGACGATTGGTAAATGTCAGCAAGATTGATACCACAGTTAAAATATTCGATCAGACCTTAGCGACACCTATTGTGCTGGCACCAGTAGGCTCTCAAAAACAGTTTAATATTGAAGGTGAGTTAGCTACCGCTCGTGCTGCGGCCTCTAGAAATCATCTGATGATCGCTTCAACGGTTTCAAGCTTTTCCCTCGCTAAAATTACAACTGCCGCGCAAAAGGGGGTTTGGTTTCAACTGTATCCGACTCCAGATCGCCAAATAACTCGCACCTTGCTACAGCGAGCAGAGGATGCAGGATGTCCAGTGGTGGTTCTGACTGTTGATGCTCCTGTACTTGGCAACCGTGAAAAGGAAGCGGGATTTCGACGATTATTAGAGTCTGAAAAAGATGCGTTGGGAAATTTTGTAGATCTTGAGGTTCAAACAACTCTTGATCCTAGTTTGGAATGGGATTTTATAAGTTGGCTGAAAGAAAATACGAAAATGAAGATTGTAATCAAAGGTATTGTTACTCATGAAGATGCAAAGCTCTGTCTTGAAAACAGTGCAGATGGAATTATCATCTCCAATCATGGTGGACGACAAGAAGAGAGCAACCGGGGAACCATGGAATGTTTACCAGAAATAGTTGAAGCCATCAAAGGACGCATTCCTATTCTTATTGATGGTGGATTTCGACGAGGTACCGATATTTTCAAAGCGCTTGCTCTTGGAGCACAAGCCATATGCATTGGAAGACCCTACCTCTGGGGATTAGCATCCTTTGGTCAAGGTGGTGTTGAGAAGGTGTTAGATTTGTTGCAAGCAGAATTGGTGCGTATTATGCAACTTGCTGGTACTCCTTATATTTCAAACATTACACCCGATTTTATAGCACGCAAATGAAATGCTATAGCTCTACGAAGTCATAAGTACTTAAGCAAAAATATTCTTTAAGCAGAACTAGAGCTTGTCTCAAGAACTCGCTGATTTTGAGGACGCTTCCCCTTTACAACCATGCGCACACCATCTGATGGTGCCATCAAAAATCCACGACGTACTGGCTTCACAGGTTTACTATCCGCTAGTCCTAACTCCCACTGGGACAAAATTGTTGCTAAAACAAGTTTCATCTCAAACTGGGCAAACGCCATGCCAAGACAGCGACGGTTTCCACCTCCAAAGGGCAAATACTCAGAGGGAGAAAATTGACGTTCCAGAAAACGCTCTGGCTTAAACTGCTTCGGTTCAGGATATAAATCTTGCCGATGATGGGTTAAATAAATACAGGGAACCAGGAAAATACCCGCTTCAAATTGATAACCCATAATCTGTAGGGGTGATTTAACCCGTCGTTGGAATGGCACTATAGCTATTGGATAAATACGCAGGGTTTCTTTGCAAACAGCATCCAAATAGGGCAATTTGAAAATTTCCATGGGATCGTAATTGTCCCCAAGAACATCAAGTTCTTGTAGAACTTTCTCCCGCACTTCTGGTTGATGGTGAATCCAGTAAAATGCCCATGCTAAGCTTGTTGCAGTAGTCTCATGACCCGCCACTAACAAGGTAATTAACTCATCGCGCAGTTCCACATCTGTCATGGGTTGTCCTTGTTCATCCCGCGCTGTAATCATTAAAGAGAGGATATCAGTGCGAGATGGATCGAAATTATCTCGGCGTTCAGCAATTTCCGCATAGATCAATTTATCAATGTTCCGTTCATTTTGCATCAAGCGTCCCCAAGGACTCAGGGGACCCCAATCTTTTTGTAGCATCGGGAAAAACAGTAGCAATGCCCTGAAGATAGATTTCCTCCCCTCCAATTTCATCGTCAGCAATCGATCAATTTCTTGGTAGCGCGGACCATCTTCCAAGCCAAAAACAGCTTTCAAAATCACCTGAAACGAGATTCTTTGGGTAGAGGAACGCATGGAAAAGGGTTTGTCAATTGTCCATTGAGATGTAACTTGCTCAGTAATGTCACGGATCAATTGACCATAAGCTTGCATTCTTTCACCATGAAACGGGGGTGTTAGCAGTTTTCGGTGACGCTTATGGCGTTCTCCGGAAAGCGCAATCAGTGATTGCTCTCCCAAAAAAGGCAACTTAGGCGCATCCCCACCAGAATCTAACTTCTCAGGATCAGTGGAAAAAATCTCCTGAATTCCCTGGGGGTTACTAATTAATACCATAAGTTCCTTATCTTTCCCTCGGGTCATAGGAAGGGTACAAATATCACCATAACGCTGGTAGGCACTATCCAGATAACCAAGGGGATCGGTAATATACTGAACCTTCTGCAACCAATGGGGAGTTTTGGGACCATCAGGTAGTTTCATATTGTTGAAAAGGAGTTAAGTACCTAGACAAAATGAATTATATATTATTCTGTACCAAAGTTTTTGAGAATTTCTTCCACTGCCTCTACTAGAGTAGAATAACTCTCATAAGCCTCACTTTATAGCCATTTATATTTGATAAAACGCCACAAAATTTCTATAAGATTTAAATGTGGAAAATAAGTTGGTAAAAAGAATATTTCTACACCTTTTTCCTTTTTCTCTCCACTCATTTTCTTTAAAATAAGGCTTTGAAATATGGTTGTTCAGTATCTGTTATGCCAAATAATTAGTTATTAAAGCTCAAAGACATCAATAAATATATCAAATTACAAGCCCTTGAACTAATTGACATTTAAACCATATTTATTGTTAGTTATAAATACAACCAGAATATTTTCCAGGGCAAACCCATCTTATTTTTGAAAGGCAAACTGGCTGGAAATATCATTAATTAAGTACTTTTTTCAATGAATTGATAAAATCCTTACTGGATAAAGGTGTCGGAATTTAGATGCGTTTGCCCTGCATAACAAGTACTAAAGAGCCGAAAAGTCAAACATATTATTAACTTAGAATAATGACAAATTTGATTGTATTTCTCTTGTTAATCTATGCTATGAGCATATATCTTGCACCTTTTCCACACTGGAGTACATACCTCATTTTGTGGAAAAATGTACTCTTAAATCAAGAAAAAGCTATACATTTGCGATCGCGCTTAACCCAAGCTATTTTACTGTTAAGATATGCTGTTTTAACTCCTTTATGGACAGGACTTTGGTATTTAGATGAATTGTTATTTCCTAATTACAGAGAGTTAAAAATCAGACCTGTATTTATTATCGGTCAGCCACGCAGTGGTTCGACCCTTTTGCATCGCACCTTAGCATCAGATACAGCAAACTTTATTGCAATACGTCATATTGAATGGAGATTTCCCTTCATTACAGTCCAGAAATTAATCAACTTTTTCAACCTTAGCAATTGGATAAAAACTCTTAATTATTGGCCTAATACTCCAGAAGGACAACAGGCTCAGAAAATGCACTCTAACACTTTATCTGACTGGGAAGAAGATGGAATTTTTTTTGAAGAGCGCTTTTTATATCACTATTTTACTCACTTGAGATTTCCCTATCCTAACCTTGTAGATTATTTAGATGATTTTTCTAATTTACCCGAAAAGGTTCAACATCATATTCTCGAAACCCATAAAAAGGTCATCCAGAAAGTAATGTATTTGCGCGGATCAGATAAACTATATCTTTCTAAAGAAACTACAAGTCAGACCAAACAGAATTTGATTGCTCAACTATATTCAGAAGGAAAATTTATAGTATCGACTCGGGAAACAATTGCTTGTTTGAGATCTCTATTTTCCTTGATTAAAATGTCAACATTTTGTAAAACTGGCGTAGAAACCAATCAGATCTTTGGATGGGAAGAAGCAAATCTCTTGAAACAGAAGCAAGATTTTCAACGAATTATGGATTTCTGTAAAAATGATTTTCCTCAAGAGCGACTACTTACTTTATCATTTAATCAATTACATCAAAATATGTTGCTTACCATTCAATATATTTATCAATGGTTAAATCTTGAGATCAGTTCTTTTTACCTGAATTTTCTAGAGCAATTAGAAGAAAAACAAAAAATGCGTAAACGGGGGTATGACTACGATATCCAATCAATATCTTTTGACGAATTGGCATTCTATAATCCGTTTGTTACACAAGTTGCTCATCAGCATCGTGTCCGATTGGAATTGTTAAAGAATCAGACAATCTATGACAACGTCCAGAATAATAACGTCAAGAATAATTGAGATAATGTTCGCTCAATTGACCTGTTTTCGGATCGTATACATGACATTTCTTAATAGGCAGCCCGAAAAAATTTACTTGTGACTAACTTCGATAATATCTAAAAGGTAAGGTTGAAATTAGTTATTTTATTTATGTGATGAAAGTTGTAAAAGCTCCAAGATTTACCGAACTTATTGGCAATACTCCTTTAATTAATTTGACTAAGCTAGTCGGTGAAAACTCAGCAGATCTCTATGCAAAATGCGAGTTTATGAATCCAGGCTTTAGCCTTAAGGATCGAATAGCAAAATATATTCTGGATGTTGCAGAAACACAAGGTCTGTTGAAGAAAGGAGATGTTATCGTCTGTTCATCTAGTGGAAACACAGGTTGTAGTTTCGCAATGCTAGGTCAAATTAGAGGTTATCGTGTAGTTATTGTTACATCTGAAAAATGTAGTGTAGAAAAACAAAATCATATAAAAGCTCTTAATGCGAAGTTGATTGTAGTTGATCAAGATAGCTATATGAGTTATGGACAGAATTACGCTAAAAAAAATGGGTACTTTGATGTTGATCAATACAATAATAAATACAATCCAGAGGCATATTATAAAACTCTGGGACCAGAAATATGGAAAGACACCAATGGAGAAATTACCCACTTTGTAATGACTGGTTCTACCTTTGGTTGTATATCAGGTACAGGACGCTTTTTAAAAGAGTGTAACCCAGCAATTAAAGTTATATTAGCCGACCCTGTAGGTTCAAATATTTATGCCTATTACTATAGCAAGTTAAAAAATGATTTAAGTTCCCATTTAGATCCTGGTCAATTCTCAATTATTGAGGGAGCTGGAAAATCTGCACCAACAAAATGCCTAGATTGTTCTGTGATTGATGAGGTTTTGAAAGTTTCAGATGAAGAAGCGGTTTCTACTTGTCATCAACTGGTTAAAGATGAGGGCTTACTTGTAGGTGGTAGTAGTGGTCTCAATGTTTTTGCTGCCAAACTTATTGCAAATCGTTTAGATAAGAAACACGTTGTAGTTACAGTTCTCTGTGATAGTGGACTTAAATATCTCTCCAAAATTTACAATAAAGAGTTTCTATCGGCAAAAGGTCTACGCAACAATAATATAAATTGTTAATCTAATATATTCTAGTTCCTAGAACTGAAATTATAGGCAATTCGTGAAATTTGAGTTAATATTTATGACCACTCACCTCACCTATTTTCTATATTTGGGAATTTTATATTTTGTTAACTGTGTAACTTTCAGAATCCTAAAACTACAGTAGCAATCCACAAACGGTTAAAAACTGTGGCATTGGCACTGATTTCAATTTCACTCCATTTAATAAATATGGCGGCAAAAGATATGGCAATTGTGGCTATGAATAATGCTGTAATGGCAATTATTTTTTGTTTGTCAAATAACTTTTGTTTTGATACTATCAGTTCCTTGGTCATTAACTATTGTTATATGTAATAGATTCTTCGCAGATTTTTCCAGCATTAACAAAATTATGAAAAAACTTTTCTAGATCGGCTTTTTTTAATTCAGAGTTAGCCAGAATTAAGCGAATAATAGTCTTACCTTGATAATGAGCATAATTAACAAAGGCTGCTCCAGAATGAATTAACTTCTGGCGTATTTCTAGATTAAGATCGTCTAAAGCAGTAGAGTCAAACTTATGTTCTTGGGAGATATAACGGAAACAAATATTCAAAAATTCAGGTTCAGCGATTAATTCTAAATTGTCACAATTGCGGATATATTCTGTTGCATAATTAGCAATCTCAAATAAATTATCAATCTGTTTTTGATAACCTTTGTTACCATAATATTTCCAACATAACCATGATTTCAAGGCATCTACTTTCCGACCACATTGTAACGACATCTGACCTAAATTATAAGACTCATTTTCATCATCATGAAATAAATAATCTGTCCCTCCTCCAGAACATGCTTGGCGCAAAATTCCTTTGTCTCTGACTAAAATAGCCGAACAAATTAAAGGCACTCCCATTAACTTATGAGCATCCCAGGTAAAAGAATCAACTAACTCACTTCCTACTAACAAATGCTTGTGTTTGTCACTGAATAAAACAGGCGCACCCCAAGCACCATCTACATGCAGCCATAGTCCATATTGACTCGTAATTTCTGCGATCGCAGGTAAGGGGTCGAAAGCTCCTAAAACAGTAGTTCCCGCGGTCGCGCCGACAAAAAAAGGGGTTTTTTCTTCAGATAAACTCTTTTGAATCGCGACTTCTAAAGCTTCGCTGATCATCTTCCCATCATTATCAGACTCGACTTTGACTAAATTGTCTATGCCAATACCTAATAAATTAGCAGCTTTGGCATAAGAATAATGGGCTTGTTCGGAAACAAATGCGACTAACTGATGATTACCCAATCCTTTTAATTTAGCTTCAGGTAAAACTTGATGTCGTCCACATAGCATTCCAATCATGTTGGCATTACTGCCACCCGTAACCATCAAACCTTCACCTTCATTAAACCCCACTAAATCATTCAATTTTTTAATCAATTCTATTTCCATCAGTGTGGCAACTGGCGCAGCCTCATAGGTATGCATTGTCGTATTAGCTGCACTTGTTACCATTTCTCCTAAAATTCCTGGAATACTATAACCACTAAAGAGGAGATTGAAAAACTGAGTGCTACCTGTTCTTACACTATACTGAAGGTAGGATTCTACTATAGGCAGTAACTCTTCTAAAGTAGCTCCATCATCGGGCAAAGTTAAGTCGATTTTTTTCTTGAGAAGATTAGCAGTTTGATAATTAACAACTTGTGAATTACTTTCTAAATGTCTAACAATTATATCAACTGCTTTACCTAGAATTTTGTCTGTATTTTTCATTTAGCTATTAATCAAGTATAAATGCAGAAGATTGTTGCCGATTTAACTTTTACAATAAGGTTTTTTTGACCTTTGTTTCATAACAAGTCTATTATCTACTTTAAACTAAAGAGATTTTCATACCTTCGCGGCTGCCTCATTGAGAGAATTGGGTGTGACCTCGTCATAGCCTGATTTTCCGAGGTCAAAATAACACATAGTGATCGCTGCTTAGCTTCGTCTTATTTTCCCAATTGACTCAAAAATCAATGGCTTCAGGCTGAATTACACGAAATTCTCATTTCGTATAATTCTCGCTGCACAGCGATCGCCCTCACTTACTCTCAACTCTTTGTGTGGTCTGGGTTGATAATCGATCGTCATATCTATTTTTTCCGATGTAACGCTTAACATACTCAGGAGCTGGTGATGTTGCTCTGGAGAGGCAAGCGACGACCAGTAGGAAGGCGGCGGTTTTTCTTGAGGGATAAGGGACTTGCGGGTATTATCCGCCGCTATCCGTACAGTGGTCGTGCTTGGCTACCCTTCTAGAAAATCCTATTAAGAGAATAATTTACTAGAATGATTTGATGGCACATAATAACCAAGATGAGTATTGTACAATTCGATTCCCAAAAGATAGAGCAACTTCTTAATTCAGCAACTTCTGAAAGACAACGAAAAATGTACCAAGCCTTATTAAATAAGGCCCGAAGCCAAGAGCGCTCATCCACTGACTCATCAGCAACCCGCACTAATCCCTCGACAGAAAAGAAAGTACGGAATGGGAGTCAAACCATCCCCAAGGAGAAGAGCAAAACTAAAAAGAAGACTCAGACTGTTAAGAAAAATCAGAAAGCAAATCCAATTTCTGCTACGAAAGAAGCTTCAACATCGAAAAAACAGTCCCTCACCAAGGAAAAGAGCGAAACTAAAAAGAAGACTCAGACTGTTAAGAAAAATCAGAAAGCAAATCCAATTTCTGCTACGAAAGAAGCTTCAATATCGAAAAAACAGTCCCTCACCAAGGAAAAGAGCGAAACTAAAAAGAAGACTCAGACTGTTAAGAAAAATCAGAAAGCAAATCCAATTTCTGCTACGAAAGAAGCTTCAATATCGAAAAAACAGTCTAAAAAAACAGCAACTGAATCAAGTAAACTCACACCAGATTCGTCTCCCCAAACCCCTTCAAGGCAGGGTCTAGAAAATGAGGGGAAAGATTTCGGTCAGAATAGCACCGTTCAAGATTACAAGCCCAACCCTTCAGAAAAGAAAGAAGACCGACTACCCACTAGCCCCAAAACCTCTCAGCCTGAGAAACGCGCCATTGAAGTAGCTCCTCAAACTGAACTCAAATCTCAATCTCAAAAACCAAAAAAACAGCAGCCTGATACCGCTCCTCCCATCTTCCAAGCATTAGGCGCAGTTATTGCTACTCCCTCTCTCCAAGACGAGCTCTTAAAGGTCGCAATTAACGGTGGTGAATACGATTTGTTGTACGTTCCAGGCTCTCGCCATCAAGCCTATAATTTACTGAGAGCGGAGCTAGAAAAGAACGGTTCAGAACCAATGTTTCTCAGGCTGTATCCGAATGCTAAGTTTAACCGTAAGTTTCAACAATCAAGACTTTCTTTCTCATTAGTCTACTTCAGTCGAGACTGTGAAAAAATCAATGACGAGCCAATTGGGTTTGTGCTGCGGGGAATCTGGCAGTATATTCCCCACTGTAAATCTCCCGTAATTTCCATCTACCGCAATTACTGCCCACCTCAATTAGAGTTTTTTAAGAAATTAAATCCTAACCAACAATTATATTTTGCCCAACCCCGTCATATTCCCGTAGTTTGGGATACGACCATAGAACCATTCAAATTTAATCCCCAAGCCAAAAAAGGTTCACAAATGCCTCGCTATTTCGTTGACGTAAGAGCCAGCTTTAAGGATGGGGTCTATGTGGTAGAAGAAATGCTGAGCGAGCCGACACTGAAAATCCCTAAGTTTTTCAAAGTGCCAAAAAAGAAGCAGCCCAAATCAGTTAAGAAAGCCGCCCCAAAATCCGATTCTTAGACAGATAAGTTTTATTTATGACCTTTTTAGGCAGCGCTGCGGCATTTTAGAGTATAAATGAGACTTATCATTGATTTAAGAACATTTAGTCCTGTTTTCAGTCTCATTCATACTTTTATTTGATTTTACGTTTTTAGATTAAAATCTCTAATTCTAAGCGGTAACAACTGCTCCATTGAAACAGCTACTCCACCCAACCAATCCTGAGAGTTTTTCACAGGTTTAATGTAAACTAGTATTTGTTTGGGATGGTCTCTAAAATAACTTGAATGATAATCGTCAGATAAAATTTCTACTTCTGTGTTCGGTGAAATTGCTCTTAACAAAGAGTTTTTTGAATTTGAAAGTTCAACTAATCCGCTGATTCCATTTCCTCGATAACCTTGATACAAAAGCTCTAAACCTGGAGTTGACATTAAAGCATCACAGTAGGACCGTTGAAACAGATGAAACCAAATTTCAACCACAGCAGGAGCCCAACTACCCTTCATATAGGGCAAGGTCTGGACTGTTTTGTTGAAAGCTATAGAGGACAATAGCTGGGGCTGTTTTCTGTTGGGCTCGCCTTGGCGTACTACATTACAGGGTCTGGACTGATTTTTCTGTTGCTTACTAGATGATTGTTTTGAATGTAGTGTTTTGTGTATTATGCTTAGCTCTTTATCTTGTTGTTTGATGGCTGTTTTTTCTGTTGTGACTGGTTGAGGTTTCGATTCTAACTGCTCTTTTCTTGAATCTGGAGCTTCTGTTATGACTGCAACTGCTTTTACTTCTTCTGTCTCCGACTCTTTTATTTCCTCTACTAGTGGTTGCTCTTGTAAGGAACTGGCGTTGGCGTCTGTCGCCGATATTATCCCACGAAGATGGGACGCGGGGCGGGAATCGGGGGACTTACATTGACTTTCTGATGTTGAACTAATGAAGTTTGACACAATACTTCCCCCTTCCTGGCACCGCTCCTGCCTTCTGCCTTCTTCAAGGTCTCTGTATTTGGGATGCCAGAGGGAAAGATTCTCTGGTTTTTTTAATGTGGAATCACTAATGCTGATGCCAAATAATTTTTTGGTGGTGCTGCGGAGTAGTTCTATACATTCTCCTACTTTTGTGGGTAAGCTCCCCAGCTCTTGTTGGAGCTGCGCTATTGATTGGATAATTCTACAAGAGGCGTTATGCTGCTTTTCTTGGTTGAGATTGGTTTTATTGCTTAGAGATTCTTTAATCTGTTTGTAGGTTGTTTTATATTTGGATCTTGAGCGATAGTGTGACCATTTTTTTTCCGCCCAGCGAGCGACTTCTTGACAGCGGCGGAGTATTTCATGTTTGTGACGGCAATATTGGGCGTATCCGGGACAGGATACTATTGTTTCTCTAATATATTCAACTAACCTATCCCCTGATAATCCATGAAGCATTCTGCCTAGTTTAGCAATAGTGAGTAGCAGATCGTTAGTTTGATGGAAATCGTCATATCCTTTTTCGACATTGTGACGAATTTGATTGAAGAATCCTTCTTTGATTTCTCTTTGGGCGTAATCTATTTGTTCGATAAATTCTCTATCTTCAGGATTTGAGTTTTGATAGCGTTTTTGGTTTCTTTCTGAGATAAACCATTGGTATGCTTCTTCTAATCTACTTTCTAGAAGATCCACATCATTTCCTGCTGCTGACCAGTCAGCAGCGTCGAGAAAATCTTCTAGGCGCTCGCTGTAGGGTATGTAATCTTTGTCTAGGAGGCATGAGCCTTCTTGTAGTGGTAGGCGATGTCCTTGATAGAGATTATTATAGGCTTTGGTATTGGGAAAAGTTTCTAACTGACCGTTTTTTATTTCTAGTCCCGCATTATGAGCGGCTTTGTTCATCACACATGCTAACCTAAAAGTGTTAATGGGACGCTCTAAGTGAAAGTAAAGGTGTAATCCTTGGTTAAAGCTGGATTGGACTGTTGTGAAGCGACAAATCCCCCAGTTTTCTAGCTCCCATGTCAGCTTTTTAAGCGATGCTTCTCGTTCTCTGGGGTCGTAGATGCTCCCCCAATCGATATCATAGAGCCCGTAAACCGTTTCTTTTCCGAAGCGCACTCCTAAGATGAGGTCGGGATCGCTGTATTTGTACCAGAGCTTTTGGGGAGTAAGTTTATATTTTTTAATAGTTTGCCATTCCGATTCTGGAGTCTCTTTAACGATAAAATCCCACGGATGAGAGAATATTTGAGCAAATCTCTCTCTTAATTGATACTCTTCTACGTCTAAGATTCTGGGAGCTCGATCTTCGTCAAATAGGGGCGAATGGATCACGATTCTACTTCATTACTAATGTTTACGATTTGAAGCGAAATAACCGTAATGTATGGAGATTCGTGCTACCCTGACCTATAATTAAATCAGCAGGTGATGATTATCCCTTGTGATAATATTACATTACTAAGTTAAAAAAGTCAGGTTCGATCTAATGGCGAACTTATTAGTTAGAGCTAATAAGAGTCCAGATCGATAACGACTATTCTGTTAAACGCAGTAATTAGAAAAAGCCTTCAAAATTTTCGCTAATTATCTGCTCTTGAAACATACATTTAACGCAACCCTCGCGCTCAATCTGGAGCTTCGAACTTCCAGGAGCCGCGATTTTGTCTTGTTAGTATAAAAGCGGTCGTTTCTTTTCAATAAGAAGCGGTCGCTTTTGTATATTTCGCTTCAACTCGACATTATCTTCCATTTGCGACTATTGGGGTATATTTTTTCTATATTCTTAAAAAGAATTATTATTTCGTGGTTGAATCTGCGCTTTCTGGGGGAGGTCGGGAAAATTCCATTTTTCGACCTTTTGCTCTTTTACTCGGGCTGTATAGCTTGCTGGGCTTAAATTTCGTCCTACCCAACTTGATTTGTGTCGCCTGGCTGTAGGTAAGCTCCCCGTTGTTTGTAGCATCACTCTTAATTTCTTGGTTTTAGTTTTGAGGCCTGGCTGTTCGGTTGCTCCTGATTCCGAGACTGTTTATTGGTCGTCTCGCTGGTATTGGTAGTTACTGGTGAGAGCATTGAAAGAGCCGAGACTGCTCCTTTAACCTGGTCTGGTTGAATTTCTAAGTACTTTTGTAATTGTTCTAGATTACGATGTCCCGATACTTCTTGAATGATTCTCAAGGGAATGCCCTCATTGGACATCATGGTCAGAGCGGTCCGACGAAAGCTATGGGTGCTGGCCCCTTGAATCCCTACTTTCTGACAGGCTTTTCTGAAGATTCTGCTAGCCGAATCTGCCTGGAGATGTCCTCGGTGACCTTTACCGGGGAAGTAATACCAACTGCGAGGCTCGGGGTAGTAGTTAAGCAGTACTCGCCGCAGCTCTTCGATCACGGGGATACAGCGAGTGCCCAGTTTTCCTTTGGTGTTCCCCTTCCTCAAGATGACTTCCGGGCGAACCTCTCCTTTACAGTAGTAGACATCGGTGGTCCGCAGGGTGACACATTCATTGATGCGACAAGCAGTGTAAAGACATAGCGCAAACAGCGCCCGATCTCTAGAGTTGGTTAACCCTTCGCTAAAAATCAGGTTGATTTCATTTTGATTGAGTATTTTTGCCTGTCCATGCCGCTCTACTTTCATCTGACCCCACTTCCCAACTCAATGAATCCATCCTATAAGAGTTAAAGACCTAGAAGTTTTTAGATTCGAGAATATTTACAGACCAATGGTCTCACCTTAGATTAAAGAGTTGAAGATTTTGGTCTTCAAGCCTCTTCCTTCAGTTAGAGGTCAATCTCAAATCTTAAATCTTAAATTGATTGAAAGCCTGACGGCTTGTTTTTTTAGTTGGGGTGTTCAACTCGAACACCCCAAACCCCAACGAGATGGTAGTTGTCGTGCTATCGCCTTCTAGTAGTACTACTTAATTGATTGTCCTGGGGCGATAGCACGATGCGCTGTGCCAACTACCTTAAACTAATAATTCAGCCGTTGAGGACAGTATCTCTAAATTTTGAACAGATACTAGTGATCAAGATTAAGGAGTCGGTGCTGCAAAAATTAGCATTTTTTGGCTTTCTTAAGTAAGCTATTGAGTCGCTGCAAAATGTCCTGGATCTCTTCTTCATATTCCGGCTCTTTCCAGACTTGGGATTTTCGCACTTGATTGTAAGCATCGTGCAATTTCTCTTTGAGAGAAAGTAGCTTTTTCTTTTGGGGTTTGCTGGTTTTCTCTTTAAGCTGTTTGACCTTTTGCTGTAATTTCCGAAGAGTCCAGTCATCGGGATTGCTAACGATCTCAGCCAATAACTCTTTTTGCTGCTCTTCATCCTTGATGGATTTAAGACAAAGGGCCATCCGACGCTTTATTTGCCCTTTAATCACTGCTTCCTTTAAAAGGGAGGGCATTGAAAGCAGAGGCAAATAGTATCGGACAAAATTAGTATTGTTTAGAGAAGGAAATTGACTGAATACAGCTTCAATTATCTCCCGATGGTTTTTACCCCCCGCGCGGGGGGTAACTTTTCCTTTATCTTCATTAACCAAGCGGTGCAGCACTGAATCAACCTCTTCATAAGGACAATCCAGAGCATGACTCAAAAGCACTTTAACGGCTTTGGTAAATTCGAGATCATTGAGATTTTTGCGTTTTTCGTTCTCAATGATGGCAATTTCTAAGGCTTCTTTGTTGGATAATTCCTTGATGATAACGGGAATTTCTTCAAGGCCTGCTTTTTGAGCGGCCAGATATCGCTGACCGCCAATAACAACTTCATATTGATTGTCATTGACAGGTCGTACCGTGATGGGCTGCAAAACCCCTTTAGAGGCGATGGTATCGGCGAGTTCTTCTATGATTTGGGGATCAAAATATTCTCTTGGTTGAACTAGCTCTTTGGGATTTTTTGGGGTTTCTGGGACGATAAGGGAGGATAAGGGCAAGGTTGTGATCCCTTCATCCGCATCCTGTCCAAAACCTGCTTCTTCTACAAGAGAAGCAAAAACGCTTTGTTTTGTCATGAGAGAAACTCCAGAATTTCTTCACCTACATTGGCATAATCTTGCCACAGAGATTTCAGATATTTGTTATCCATTTGTCCGGCTAGTTTGCCTTCTTCAGCCGCCTCACGAATTTTAGTAGTAGAGCGGATATTGGTTTGAAAAATCGGAAATCCCATTTTTTCCAATTCCAGTCGCATATACTCTGCATCAGTTAGATACTGGGTTTGGCCGTCGATGGTTTTCTTTTTTTTGTGAGAGGTTGCCATTGTGATAAGAGCACGACAGCGAGATTTATGTTTTCCCAGAGATTGAGCTGTCCTTGCCGTAGGCGTAAAACTGACGATATCGGGAATAGTCGGGAGGATGATTAAATGAGTTTTCGCCAAACGGGCGTGAAATGAAGACCAAATCATGATGAATGCAGAAAATCAAGAATTAGAAGATTTTATTCAGGATTGGCATTGGGATGAAAAATCTCACAAAGAAAGCCCAGAATTTTGGTCTGTATCTTTTTCAATTTATCAGTCATCTTCATAAACAAGGACTTTCAGAAAAGACGGTGCGAAAACATAGGAATAACTGTTGGTGTATCGGAATTCTTGAATGTCAGTATGGTTATAAAGATGAATTTTCTCCTAGTGCTGTATTTAGTAGCCCTGAGGCTTGGTATGAATATGAATTTAAGCGGAAAGTGAGTGATTCCAAGTATGCCATCAATTCATATCGAGCTACCTGGAGAAAATTGTACCAATATACCAAAGCATTAGGATATTTAGATAAGGGGTTTTGACTGAGTTAAAGGGAATCTTTATCCGGCGCTCCGATAGCAACCCAGGTATTTTTTGTTACCTTAGACTGCTTAATAAGGTCTATCTTGACTACCATGATAGACCCTTAAAATAACAATTTCATCAGCAATAATGGCGTAGTGAATTACATATCCATACTTCCCGAAGAAGACTGGTAATTTTCTAAGTCCCGCCTGTTCTTCTATAATGACCCCTTTGTAGGGATTTTGGCTCAAGCTGCTGGCTGCATGTAAGATTGCTTGTGCTGCTTTACTTGCAGCATCTTCATTTCTTAGAGCTAGATAGTTGTAGTGTTTCTCAATATCTTGTGATGCTCTAAGCGACCAAACTACTGCGGGCATGGGAACTGCTTATCTGTCCCTAAACTTTCAACCCAAGATTCCATCGTTTTTTGTGAAATGCTCCGGCCAGTTCGTTGGAACTCATCTAGGGCTTCTAAACTCTGTGCCACCATTTCTTCTTCGTCCAGAGGGACAAAGTTATTCTGGTTATCAATCGAGCCATAAACCATTTGGGGTTGATTGGTTTCTTGTACCAAAGTTTGCTCTAAATCCCAGAGGCTTCCTTCCTTTGTATCCAGCCATTTAAGAACAGCTTGTTTAATCTGTTCCGCTGGCAAACCATGAATGCGAACAGCTAATTCATGCCTAATGTTGGTTTCTTCGCGCATGATGGATACTTCATTGTTGAGTACTTAACCATATACAATTTTAACCTATGATTCAACACCGACTTCAGATTTTTCATTGTTTCGCGATAAGTACCGATTATCTTAAGTAAGAGTTCTGAGTTGAATTTCCCAAGGAAGAGTAATCAATAAGGTTAACAGACCAGCTAAAGCGCGGTTAGCACCTTGAAACAAAACTTCTTCAGTGAGATCTATCCAACCATCAGGATCAAGGTGAGGCCTCAACCAAATTGCTTTATTTACTGAAGGGGATCGCTTCGAGTCAATTCAAGGTGTGATAAAAGAAATTATCCCCCGTTGCCGTACTGCCTTAATCTAGATGAGCAATGCCGACATCGCGATGCGGGTAATACAAGAAATCACGGTCACCGTACTCTCGACGAGTTACAGAAATCTCGGTCAGTCAGCGAAGCCCAGGTCAGAGGTGCGATTAGCTCCCTTCAATGATCTGAGATCTCGTGATTTCCTAGTATTACGAGACAAGAAGCAAAACTCTCAATGAGGAAGCAACTAAAAGATAACAAATATCTAAATAAAAATAAAGTTTTTCAGGGTTCCTGAAAAATGATTGTGATTTGGGAGCAGGCGAACTGTATTTAGTAAAATCTCAGAAAATACGCTCGCTTCGATTCTATTTAACGTAATCTGTCAGAACTGAGTAGCCAAAATAATTAAAGTATTAAATAATAGTATTTTTTAAGTATTTATTAATTTAGGTAACATGAAACAGAGTTTCTAACTTCTTAATCCCATTGAGAAATCTCTTTCTTCGCTCTGATAGACACACGAATTCTCCCATCTGATTTCGAGGCCTCAGAAAGTTAGCGACTTCATCCACTGCTAGACAAAATCTT
Organism: Xenococcus sp. MO_188.B8; assembly: GCA_030065615.1. GTDB lineage: Bacteria > Cyanobacteriota > Cyanobacteriia > Cyanobacteriales > Xenococcaceae > Xenococcus. The sequence continues at coordinate 19,596 of JASJDR010000114.1, forward strand.
TGCGCAGCTTGAAAATCGGCAAAACCAAGAGTGGGATAATATCGATACTTAATCCTTCTACGGCTTTGCTCAACAGGGTTAGCTGTACAGGGGCGCACTTCATGCAAAGCTGATTTCATAGAGTTCATGAAACATAGCTTATCAGAATCATTTTTGGCTAATCAGTTCTGACAGATTCAAAATAGGAATTCAAGTAAAAATTAACGAAATATTACAATTTGCAGGCAACTTGACGGAAAAAAAAGAATTTTTTATGATAAATCCTGCCTATATCTTCTCCTTAGTTTAAATTATGAAACTATAACTAGTAAAGCAACAATAAGCATAATAACAATTTAGCAATATAAAATTACTGATAAAAAATATGGCTGTTTTCTACGTTAATCAAAATGCAATTGGTAACAATGATGGTAATTCCTGGGAAAATGCTTTTACCGATTTACAAGCAGCACTAGAGATCGCTACCCCTAACGATGAAATTTGGGTGGTCGGGGGGACTTATAAACCAACAATTGGTACTAATCGTGGGATTTCCTTCGATATTCCCAGTGGAGTAGCCGTTTATGGGGGATTTGCTGGAGGGGAAGCGAGTTTAGAACAGCGAAACTGGATCGACAATGTTACCATCCTTAGAGAGCGTGTTTGATAATTGATAACTAGGTAGACACTGGGGTTGGAGAACTGTAAGTTAAACGTCTTAACATAAGATTTATCATGACGATATAAATCATAGTTTCACTGGTAGTTGGC
>JASJDR010000115.1 GCA_030065615.1 Xenococcus sp. MO_188.B8
TGCCAGGCGAAGCTAATGATACTCGTGGCTTAAAAGCATTACCGTTAAATTTACCCCCAGGGAGCACAGTTTATGGTGATGCTGGTTATACCGATTATCAGGCGGAAGATGACATACTTGAGACAGAAGAAATTACTTTAGCAATTATGCGGAAAAAGCGGTGCGACCCCAGCGAGGTTTCCTTATCCGAAGGGGTATCCTTTAGGACGCTATGGGAACGCGCACCAAGACAGAATTCTCGAAGACCAGATAAACCCTATGTTGCATATATTAAACAGCATCTACGTCATGCAATTGAAACTTTGTTTAGTCACGACTCGCGCGTTCCCTTGCCCAGAACACGGAGCTGGGTAAACGCCTAACGGCGACGCGGGGTCGCTCGTCAAATTACGCAACGTTTTCCCAAATCTATTCACGCTGTAACAATGGACGGCTTTTTGATGAAAATAGCAGCGTTTATCATTGTTCATACTTTGGACTCTGCTTTTATCGTTTAGATTATTCAGGATTTAAGGTATTTATTAAACAGTTTTAAACTGTTTAACTTTTCATGCTTACTTGTTTTATTGTTTCTTCTACTTTGTATCTAGCAACTTGAGTTAATATTCCCAACTTAGTTGTCGAAAAAGATGTTAGTAGTTGGCAACAAAGTTGGCTAATTCGTTGGCGTGAGATTCAAAAAATAATGGAATTAGAAGCCAAGAAAAAGGACTCATTGTCTAAAAAAACGTCTAACAAAGATCGACAATTAGAAATGTAATAATAAGTTGACTAGTAAGATAGCAAATTGAGACCGCCTATCGGCTTTCACATTTAGACACTGCTCTTACAGAGCGCGTCTAAAATGTGAATCTCAATTTGCTTTAACCATGATAAAAGGCGCTTAATCATTTTTTTTTAGGCTTCGCGATCTCATACAAATGATTTTTTTGATTAAGGAAAAATCACCACGCGCTGTATCCCAGTAATCGAAGTTTAACGACACCCCCAGAGAACAGAACAAATTACCCCTAAAAACAAATATCTCTAGCTCGATAGAACTAGAGAATGATTAAGACGTTTTAAGATCTAGCCAAAAAGTAGGCTATTTCTTCTTTTGTGTTAGATAATTTATCCAATATGTAGATGAAGTGAATGGGATGAAACAAATGTAAACTATTTATTGAGTTCCTTTGCCTATACAATACATCACACCCGAAAGTTTGGCGACCAGAAGGTGCGATGCTGTATAAGACGAGCGGAATTCCAACAATTAGCCATTATATTTATCTAACCGTAGTGTTGGATTAACTAGACGCTAACCGAGAGGGTTTTTCGTTTAGTTGATTTAAAACACGCCGTACTCGCGTAAAGGTTAATTATGTCTGTTAAGGACATACGCCTTTTTGCGAAGCAGCTTGATGTGTCTGTGGCTTCCCACATTCACAATTATAGAACAGGTTAGCACAGCAATCACGAAATACGGTAAGTCACTTCATCTTTTGCAAACTTTCTCAGTGGCAAAATACCGTGACTCATCCTTTTGGTAACTCTCAAAATAATAATTCTCCCTTTGACCACGTTGCTCTCCACCATTTAACGGAATGGCGTGCCAGCTCTGTAGACGATCAACTAACTGCTCTTAATCTCCTTTCTCTTTCTGGAAATGACCCAAAAGAACATCTTTTCTGCGATCTACCCAATTCCTCTAGGCGCAATGATGGTCGAGTAAGTGATAGATGGTTAGCTCGTTACGCTCACACCGAAGCAGGAGGTTGGTGGGTTTCGGGATTAGACCCCCATAATGACTGGCAAAAATTAGATTGGGGACGCCTTAAGCCCGATGAACCCCGCATTGACCCGAAAACAGGGAAAACCATTAAATATGAATCTCCCCCGAAAACTGGCAGTCACGTTACCTATTTTGACGTTCCCCAACATATCTGGGATAAAGTCGCCAAACGCTATCGGATCAAGCGTTATCGCTCTCGTTTAACTCTGAGACTGACAGATAAGCTAAAATCCAAACCAACTCAAAATGAAATTAGGTTACAGAAAAAAGCATACTCTTTAACATCCACAGGAGAAACACAAACTCTCTCTGATTGTCTGTGTCATGGTATCAAACCTGCTTTTATCCCCCAGAATATACAAACGGAATTTGACTTGGAATCCAACTCAGAAGCTACTACTTACTGTTTCTGGGAATGGGTCAAAAAACATCCCGAAATCCCGATCATCCTCACTGAAGGAGAGAAAAAAGCTGCTTGTCTGCTCTCTCTAGGTTTTGTCGCTATTGCCTTTCCTGGGATCTGGATGGGTCGAGTCAAGGATAAAGAAACAGGTTTGGACTATTTACATCCCGACCTGATGCCGATGGTTCATAAAAAACGTAAATTTATCATTCTCTTTGATAATGACCCCAAACCTAGTACCCAAATACAAGTTCAGAAAGCTACTCTCTATACAGGTAAAGTCATTGAAGCTGCTGGAGCAACTTGTGAAGTTGCTTGTCTTCCTGAAGACTCACCCAAGGGAGTTGATGATTATGTTACTGCTAACGGCAAAAAAGCTAAATCCTTAATTCTCAAGCTTCTTAAAACTGCTCTGGCTTTTAAGGATTTTGTGAGAAGGTCTCGTCGCCGAAAATGGGGACTTTCTGCTAAATATCCGACTAATATTGTGGTCAACACTCGTTATTTGGGAGATGCGGTTCAGAACTTCCCCGATAGCGGTTTGGTAGTGCTGTGGAGTGAAATGGGAACGGGTAAAACCGAATTACTTGCTAGATTTCGCGAAGCTTTTCCTGACGAGCGATTTCTCAATATCGGTCATCGGGTCAACCTAATGCAGAATCTTGCTAAAAGGTTAAAAAACGAGATGTATTCGGAAATATCTGTGGGTAATTTAGCCTCTGTTAAGGCTCTTTCGATTACAGTTGATAGTTTGTACAAGCTACAAACTCAATTCAATCAATATGGTTGTGTCTTCATCGATGAAGCCTGTCAGAATCTCGCTCATCTACTGCATTCAAAAACCTGTAAAGAACATCGGGCAGAGATTTTAGAAATTCTCGAATATATCGTTCGTAATGCCAAATTGGTAGTAATAGCTGATGCCCATATGAATGATACGACAGTTGATTTCTTTCGCGCCATACGTTCAGCCGAAGAAACTCCTTTCATCATCAAAAATGAATATAAAAATGCAGGACGAGAAGTCAATTTCTATGAGGGAGATGATAGCAGTGCCCTAGTTGCTAAGATTTCCTCTGCTTTGATGTTGGGCTTGAAAATCATGGTAGTTAGTGATTCTAAAAAGTTTATCAAGAAACTAGAAGCTCTGATGAATGTCCAAATAATCGAAGAACATTCTCTGTTTAGTAATGATGAATTAGAAACGAGTGATTCTAAGAAACTTCGTATCTGGTCGATTCATGCTGATAATAGCGGTAGTGAAGAGAATAAGGCATTTATCAAAGATATCTCGAACCAGGTCAAAGATCTTGATCTTCTACTCGCTTCTCCTTCTTTGGGTACTGGTGTTGATATTTGTGATTATCATTTTGATGTGGTATTTGGAGCTTTTCATGCGGTTTCTCAATCCGCTACTGAATGCCTTCAAGCATTACACCGCTATCGCCCTAACGTTCCTCTACATATTTGGGTCGCCCCTCGTCCTCCTTTTGGTTACCAAGAAACTCTTCCTTGGAAAATTAAAGAACGAATCTTAGAACTCAATCAAATGAATGCTTTCTTGATTCGCATTGACCCAGAGACAGGTAAACGAGGAGCAGAAAAAGATTGGGCTTTAGATGCTTATTGTCAAATTGAAGCAGATCGTAATGAATCGATCAATAATCTGCGAGATGATCTTAAAACTCTCCTAGAAGATATGGCCTATAACATTACTACTATAGAAGTCGAATCCGATGCGGTGGTGAAAACTATGCTATCTGATGCTGGTAAATATTTAGATGCTACTCATAGATTAGCTGTAGCTAATGCAGATCTTATCAATTCTACTGAATATCTAGCTCGTCAAACCAAAGAATATCTCTCCCCAGAGGAAATAGTCGAATGTGAAAAATACCGCATTCAACGAGATTATGGAATGCCTGTGACCGAGCAGTTAGTTAAACAAGATGCTGGAGGAGTTCTGATTTCTCGCTTAATTCTTTTAGAATCTCTGATTGCTCCTTCTTCAGGGGAAATTATTGACTCCATTACGGGTCTTAAATATCCCGCCCCACCCTCTCTTGTCGCCGAGAAAGATCGAAGAGAACGAGATAATCTCCCTCTTTCTATGGATTGGCATAATTACTCTAGTAAATGGCTAGCCTATCATGCTCTAGGATTTCCCAAGATCCTCATGCGACTTTTAGCAGGAGAGGAAATCACCGCCTCTGACCCCGATGTGATGAGCATGAATCAAAAAGCATTGGCATCTCGCGCTCATCTTAAAACTATTATCAATCTGACAGTGCGACCAGATTGCCAAGAAAAACCTCTCTGGTTGATGGGGGTGTTACTAGAAAGGGTTGGTTTGAAAACGGCTTTGAGGAAAAAAGGCAGAAGGGGAGAACAAGTTATTTATCGTAGTTTAGATACCGAATCTCTGGGCTTTGCTATTGAGGTCTTACAATACCGCTCCGAGCAGCGTAAAGAGAAAGCTCAAAGAGAAAGAGAAAGGCAAGAAAAAGCGGCACGGCATCAAGCTAGGATGCAGACTCTCTACGGCATTGACCCTCCTCCTTCTTCTTCTGTATCCACACCCCCCGATAAAAGGGATCTTTATACATTAGAGGATGATCTGGATACCAAAAATAATCAGTCTGAAATAGGTGCAATTGAAACAGAAGATACATTAAACAACCTCCAACCATGTCTTAAATTGCTGGAGGGGATTCTCGATAATGGTCTTGATGTACTAGCTAAGATTCTGGGAGAACTATTGGGGGATAGAAGATTGTCCTTCAGAATTCTCAAAGAACTGTCAAAATACATTGTCTTTCGGCCTATGGAAATGAATGAAGGGTAAAAATCTCCCCAGCATCTTTAATTACTTGGGGCCAAGGCACAACACTTTCTCTGCTTCGGGATGATTGTTAAGGCTATCGAGAACTTTGGCAGATAATGCTTCAAAGGTAATTCCTTTGCCCGATACTTTTCCTTTTAAAAAGCCAGCTTCTCTTAGTTTGATGGCGGTTTTTTGCAGTGCGGTAAAATTCATCTCTGTTACCTTGACGGTTAATTTTGGTTGAGATGGTTGGGGTTTTTTTTTCTTCTTTTTGATGTAAGGGGGAATTTTTTCCGTGCTATCTAATAGCTGTAAGTAATCAAACGCTCTTTGCTGAGGATTTAATTGAACGAGTAGTTCGTAAAATTTACGTTTTGGTGAAGTAGAGCCCTTAGCCGAAGGTTGATAGCGATACGCTTCTTCAGCAAAACCTTGTACGGGGAGATGATTGGCTCTGGCATTTTCGACTTTCTCTCCAGGTCTAAGGTTATTGCGATAGATAGATATAACGGGTTGGTTTGGAAGTTGGGGAATATACTGCCAGACACCCGCCAAGATGAATTGATTAACGGTGGTTGATTCTGGTTGACTCGGATAAAAGCGATTCGCTTGAAACCAAAGTTTCTGGGACTGGGGATTAAAACCAGGATAGACCCGCAGATAGACCATCGTATCGGGATGTTCCTCTTTATAGGGAATTAATTTTCTTCTTACTGCCTTTGTCTGCTTTAATTCAAAAGTCTCTCCTTCTATATCTATGAGAGCTTTTTGAGACTCATCTATTTTGATGCGACCGTAAACAATGCCAATCCCTTGGAAAATTTTAGTCGAAGCAGTTTTTATTGATTCTTGAGAAACATTCATACAGCAATTTCTTTCTTTTATTGGCAAAAATCCCCTTTAAAAAGGATATCGCCCTTTTTAAAAAATTATTACTGATTGTATTGTTTTTCAGAATTTAGGACGGGCACTTCGATAGTTCCGTGAATAGGAGCTATCGGAGGTAGAGCTTGAGATTCCCCCAAATGTGAATTACGGGGAATTTTCAACTAAACGGAATTATCGGTAGTCAAATCTAATTCCTAAATAAAAATGTTTACGGAAGTTGGAGGAATCGAACCCCTACGACATCTAAGCCGTACCACGGTTTTCAAGACCGCTTGCCATCCATTTAGCGGCAACTTCCATTTTTTCAGGGTGTCCGACGAGACTCGAACTCGCTATTTACTGGCTTCACAAACCAGCGTCTCGACCACTTTGACTTCAGACACCAAGACTCATACCCCTGACTGGACTCGAACCAGTTCCTCAAAACAGAAGATAGAAATGGGTTGGGAGGGAATCGAACCCCCACGGCATATAAGCACTTGATTTACAGTCAAACTCCTTAACCAATTTGGATACCAACCCCGAATTACGATCTCATTGTTTAAATACAATGCAGATATGCGGAGAGAGTGGGAGTCGAACCCACAGTAGAATGATTAGTTCTACGACTGTTTAGCAAACAGATTGCTTTGCCAATGGCGATCTCTCCTTACTGCCCAAGTAGGACTCAAATAGGACAACATGAGCGTTACAGCGCATCGCTATACCATTGAGCTATAGGGCAATAACAGTGCTGACGGGACTCGAACCCGCAAACCCCTACGTGAAAGGCAGGTGACTTTACCATTTTGTCTACAGCACCATATACGAGGGGACTAGGAGAGCGAACCTAGAACAACAGTTTTGTCGACTGTGATGTTGCCAGTTACACTATCCCCCCGTAATAACAGCGATGGGAATTGAACCCATATCTGCCAGCTTATGAGGCTGGTGCATTAACCGTTATGCTACGCTGTTTCAAGCATCGGGTGAGACTCGAACTCACGATTGACGGTTTTGCAGACCATCGCCTTAACCAACTTGACTGAGGAAGCCCGCGTCGCCAAAGGGCGCAAGGGCAAGTCTCAGTGTTGGCTACCGATGCAAGAAAAATGGAGATCTTATTCAATTTTCAAGGTTCAATATTAAGCTAAAAAATATATTTTCTAAATTGAACAAATAGATTAATAATTAATAGCTTGTCATTAATTTATTGCAGCAAAAATTATAGTAGTATGCGTAATACTTCAAAAAGACTGATGCTGGTTTTTAACTAAACTATACTATTGATAATTTTCTATATTTACTGCGGAAAAATATAGTATTTCAGATAAAGTCCCCGAGCTGAAAAGTTAAATTCTTCATGACAATTTTTCTCTTTGTTCAGAGATATCAAATTATTTGTATGTATTAGTTTCACAAAGCTTTAAGCTGAAAATAGCCAGCTATATACCTCAGAAAAGTAACTCGAAGTATCAGCGTTTTAGCTAGTAAACTTGTAAATATGTATAGCAAATGCAGTAATATACTCTTACAAATGAAAGCTATATTCCTTAATGCTTTTAGTTTAAGTAAGCCATTTTTATGCTTACTAATAAAAGCATGATTTACAATACGACCAAATACTTTGCTAGGCGTATACCTAGATAAGATAACTAAAAAAGCTAACTATGCAAAAAGCTATGATAATTTGATTATTTTATATCTGCTAGTTCGGTAACTATAAAGTACTGAGCGGGGTTAAACTAGCGACGAATTCTGTATCAGCAGATGTTGTGGATAACAACATAAACTATGCTCTGGATAGGAGGATTCTATTGTGGAGAGTTGCCAAGAATATAGATTTGCTTCGCTATTGATGAAATTAAATTTTGAAGTAGCTGTATTCATTGGTTTCGACCTCCTTTTTGTTTGAGCTTTGTGTAGTATAGCACTATTTTTTGCTTTTCTGCTATTTTTTGAAAAAAGTTTTTTATGGTTTCAAGTTCGCGCTTAATAAATATGATTTTGACAATGTGATTATTATTTGTTCACAGTAATCTAGAATTAAATTAAATAATATTGACATGGTTTTGTGGTACTAAAAGAATGGTTAAAGGGAGCAAAATCTAATATATGGCTATCAAATATTCTCTGGCGGAGGGGATAAAAATCTATTCGGCTGCTAGAATTTAGCTTAAATTAAGTTATTTTTTAGAAAGTCTACTCTCAATTATTCCCACAAGGCAAGATCTTAATCCTTTGCTAGTATGAGTAGCGCAGTTTCCTAAACTTGGCTACCAAGTATTTATGGCGATGGGAAAAGTTATTACCGTTGCGAATCAAAAAGGAGGCACCGGAAAAACTTCCTGTGCTGTACATCTTCTTCATTGGTGTAGTCAACAAGCTAGCACTTTGTTCTGTCACACAGCAATTCTCATTTTGAAAGTTAGCGGAAGTTTTCCGCTAACTTACTCTCGACCCGTGCACAGGAGACTGTCTCGCTTGTAAGATTTATGAGTGGAAAATATTAATTCGATTCAAAATACAAGATGACGTAATCGATTTTGTACTGCGAGCGGTTTGAATACGACAGTTAGTATTAAAATATATAATAAACCTTCAAGGTGGTAGCTAGATTAATTATTATCGCCGTGAGAAATTTTCGACTTGAACTTGGTGCTGAAAAATCACGGTAAGCTTTTAAAAAGCTTTTTAGCTCCGAGAAACGGAATTATGGGAATTAGAAAAAATTGAACTCGGAAAATGTCCACTATCTTATAAATTAAGATACACTCAAAAATTCCCCTAATATAATGTCCACTAAATCGTTTTTGTCTGTAACTTTCAGGACTTTTTGGGCTCTTGCACACTTTTGGTGAAACGAATCCCTGGCGATCGCTAATCCCCCAAATCCCAAGTGAAAAATCAGAATTCGGGACTTGTTCGCGATACCATTTCGCGAACAAGATGTCATTAGCAGTTTCATTGGCTTGTTCCGCAGAGCGATCGCTTATTGCGGAAATTTTAGCTTGTTAATGAAAAATTCTCGATATCATAAGCTATAAGATAAAGCTCAAGATGGTAGAACGAGAAAATGACTGATGATTACGAAAAATATGAACAAGAATGTCACCGAATAAGAGAAGAAAATAAAAAGTTACTCAATGATTTTGCCCAGTGGCTAACGAGTGCCAATTTAAAAGATAAGACGATCAGGCAACATCTGGAAAATGTCGAATTCTACATTAATGAATATCTTCTATATGAAGATACAGTCGAAGCAAAAGATGGGGCTTACGCTATAGGTATGTTTCTTGGTTATTGGTTTATTAAAAAGGCTGCATGGTCAAGTCCTGCACAAATCAGGAGTCATGCTGCGAGTCTCAAAAAATTTTATACTTTTATGAATCAAAAGGGGTTAATAGACTCGGACGAACTGAATCGATTAAAGGAAACTATTAAAGAAGAGATGCCAGAATGGATTGCCACAATGGAACGCTATGATGACCCCTCAATTAAAGATATGGGAGAAGTATGGGGTATCGAATATTGATGAATATCTCTCTTGTTGGGCTAAAACTTACATAAAACCCTCTTCTTGAGTAGTTCATGACTGGCACGACCATACATTTGACGTTTGAGCATCTTAAGACGATTGATTTGTCCCTCCACTGGGCCATTACTCCATGAAAGAGTCACTCCATTCTTGACGGCCTCCCAATCTTCTTTGAGACTAGTAGCAAAACTGATAAAAGCTTTGATTTGACTGGACTCAGCGGATTGATACCAGTCATCTAATTGGTCTGGTTGCTTTCGCCGAACTATATTGGCAAAATTTTGCGCTAATTCAATAGCCTTTTTTAGATTAGGATGTTGTTGTTTGAGTAAAGCAATTGTTTCAGAATCTGAATCACTTTGTTGTTCTGGCTTTCGTAAAATTAGCCAAACGGCACTGCGCACAGTTAACAATGATTTTTGAGGTTCAAAAACTTGAGGCTTTGATTGATTGGTCTTCTTCTGTCCTGTTTTTAATCGTTGAGCCTCACGGAAACGGCGAGTATAACCAGCTACAGTCCCATAACTACCTTGATAACCTTGCTGTTGAATTTCTTGCCATAGTTTGGCTGTATTGTGACAACCATTGTTCCATCGCTCAAGAAGATATTTTTTATAAGGAGCAAGCATACTACGCCCTCGATCACTGCGAACTTTTCTTTCAGGAAAAGTATCAGATTGGAGATAGCGCTCCACTGTTCTTTTGCTAATTCCTAACTTGTTAGCGATGGCAATTTTGGAACAGCCTTGCTGGTTTAAAGCATGTATTTGTTCGTATTTTTCTAATCGTTTGCTACGCTGTAAATCAGCTTGTTCAATGGTCGCTTTAGCTGGTGGTGGTGGAGGAACAGGATTAGCAATAATCTGCTCTGATTCGTTGATGATACTGGCGTTAATGAGCTCTTCGACATTTTTGAGCTCTTGACGATACTCATTGAGTACTATCTCTAAGGGATTAGTTAAATTCTCTAGTAAATGGAAACGATCTGCTACTTGAATTGCTTGAGGACAACCTTCATCTGCCCCTTTTTTATATGCTTTAGCGCGGTCTCTAGAAATTATTTCTACTCCAGGATTTTTTTTTAACCATTCACTCAGCGTTGAAGCTAGGCGGTCAGGGAGTAAATCTATCGGTTGATGTTTCTCTAAATCCACCAATATTGTGCCGTAAGTTTGACACTTACGATAAGCCCAATCATCTACCCCTAGTACTTTTGGTACTTGATATGATGGAGTGGGGATTTTCATCACTAACCTGAGCAGGGTTTGACGACTAGTTTTGACTCCGAAATGTGGAATTAAACGAGAACCAGGTAATCCCCCAATTGCTAACCCAGTTTTGGTCAGTTGAGTGGTTAATCGCTCCGTTTTTCGACCCCAAGGAGGCACGATTGTGGGCAATCTCTCGGTAAAAACGCGACGCCGACAATTCTGGTTCTGGCAGAAGAATTTCTTGGCTTGTAGCTCTAAGCGTACTTGATAACCACCCCAAGATATATCATCTAGACTACGCTGATAGCGACTGTGAATCTTCTCTGTTTTCGAATGACAAATCGGACAAGCTGTTTGCTGGGTCTTGGTTTTAACTTGGATGGTAAGTTGATTTTCTTCGTCACAGAGTTGCCAATATGTTAACTGAAGGCAAAAAAATCCGGCAATAAATGTTGTACCAGTAGGTTGAGATTACTCTGTTGCTGAGTTTGACACATGAATAATTACTTTGATTACGCTTCAAATATTTACTCATAAAATCGAGTTGAATCAGCATAATTTGTTTACGAGTCCCTGAACACCGCGATCGCCAAAACTCATGATGACAATTAAATAAGAGCTATCCCTGAGCAGTAAAAATAGAATTTAGCGATCGCCAGGGATTCGTTTCACCAAAAGTGTGCAAGAGCCGTTAGCGGTGAAAGTTACAGTCAGCTCCTACCCAATTTTTCTGTCGGAATAGGGTCTATTTTCCAATATCTTGACAGTTTCAGCCACAGGTCATAGAGTATTTCCTGACACTAATAAAAATTGACTTATCAATTCTGAAAACTAGTGAGAGTAACACCAGCTCCTAGTGGGGAGTCCCTCTAATTTATATCAAGGAGAAAATCCATTATCCATCCAATCCTTGAACATCTTGATTTGGCTATCTGTCAGGCGAGGAAATGGAGGCGGTGGCATCGGTGCTTCAGAATTGCAAATTCGGGAATAAATAAGTTGAGCGTTCGCCTTAACATCATCATAACTACTCAAATCAAAACGCCACATCATCGGTCCTTGGAATTGCTTGAATAGGGGCTGAATATTATTTTTAAAAGAAATGTTGGCCATAGCTATTACAGTTTGATCTTAGGTTTACTATCGATATTGTTAACTCGTTCCGTAGCAGTTATCATGGATTGTTCTAAGGAGACCCTCCAGAGCTGGCCACTCCCTGCACTAGCCACCAAGCCAGTGCTCTCCATTTCAAATTCGCCGAAATCAAGAATGTATATTGACTCACCCGAAGGATGAAAGCGGATATCAATCGGGCGATGAAACGAATCAGTCGTCACAGGATGGAGAGACCAGTTGCTAGGATCGATCCGGGCAATAGAGCGACCCACGCGCGGACCTTGAGGCGCAGTCATGGGCTTTTCGTCTCCAAAGAGAGCCACAAAGATCTGTCCAGACCAAATACCTTGGGGGGCAATGTCGAATTTGACTGCGGCAGTATTAACCGGGAATTTCAACAGTGGGGGTTCCGGAGGTGGCAACCTATGATGGTTAATCAGCAGGAATTCAGGGTCAGAGCCACGCTGGGGTTGGAACTGGGGAGCTGTTACTGGCGCGCCCCCGATAAAATCTGGCCAACCATACCATTTACCCTCTTGGACTTCAAATAGCAGATCTGGAGCATTGCCAATGGGTCTGCTACCTCGGTCATCAGCACCTTGATCCGTTGCTAGCAAGCGACCATCTGGCAGAAAGCCCAAACCATAGGCATTGCGCAGTCCCCAAGCTACCAGTTCTAAATCTGAGCCGTCAGGATTACACCGCATTATGGCAGCTGTACAGGGTACTTGTCCCGGTATTTTTTGTCCTGGCTGCGTGGGGATTCCAAAAGGGGAAAAAGCTCCTGTTTGCGCCTTTGTATTGCGCTCGCTAGATAGGGGGTTTTCCGTTTCTACATTTACTCCCGCCAGCTCGATCTCGTAGCCGGGAATATCATGAGTATGGGGAAGACACTTCAGCCAGCCCAGATCGTAAGCATCTAGCCCCACAATTCCTGAGTTGGTCATTGCCCCTTGGCTGAAGTAAAGTTTGTTATCTGGTCCCACTGCTACCATATTCGTGTGATAATTTCCCAGCCCTGGTAACTGGTCAAGAACAACAGACCATTCCCCCTCTAAGGATAGGCGACTGATACGCCCAGGATACCCGCCTTCACTGATATATAAATAACCATTGTGGTAGGTTAAACCATTGACTGGCTGGCGCAGCTTGTCCAGCAAACAACTAGTACGACCATCCGGTTGAACTCGATGGATTCTTCCGCCGGGTTTAGCTCCATCAAAGGGTAAACCCGATTCAGCTACATAGAGGTTTCCTCTGGCATCGAGGGTCAGGCTAGTCGGGAAATTGAATCCTTCGGCAATAAGTTCTCTATTCATAATCGGTTTATCTAGCTATGGTTTCAATCAAAATCTACTAGGAGAAAGAACCCTGAGATGAAGACCAGGTAAGCTCCGCTGAGCAAATCTACATTCCAAGTAATCCGACGACGGAACCAGCGACCTAAGAACATCCCCCCTAAAGACATTGACCCGCTGACCAAACCAATTACCAGGGCAGAAAACAGAATCGGATATCCCATTGACCCTAATCCTACCCCAGCAAAGAGATTGTCCATACTCAGAGAGAGGGGTAATCCCCAGAAGGTCCAATTACTATTGGCCACTTCAGTCACATCCTGTTCTTTCCAGGCTAAGTACATAATCAGTAAGCCGCAGGTAAAGAGAATCAATGGACCGAAGATTTGCGCGATCTCATTAAAGGATTGATGTAGCAGATGTCCCCCCATCAAACCAACTAGAGGCATAATGGCTTCGCAGAGCCCGAAGGAGATAGCGATCGCCCATTTGCGCGAGGAACGAATTGGCATCAAGCCAATAGCAGATGCTACTTGTAGATTATCCAGTCCCACTAGGAAGGCAAAAATTGCGATTGCACCCATATTTCCTACCTCGATTACTCCTCACATAAACCGTAGATTTTCAAAATGCCACCGTCTCGCCCGTAGATTAAGGCTCCTGCCACGACGTAATCCCCCCAAATTGCTGGACCCATACAAGCGCCGTAACCACCGTTGTAACCGCCTGTTTGCACGCCGAGATCGTCCTGCCACAGCAGGCGACCATCTTCAATATCGAAGGCGTAAAGAGAAACCTTCGAGGTGGAACAGAAGACCAGATCGTTCACAACCGCAGGCGAACTCAAGCCACATTCACCAGCAGTGGTATACATGGGGGGAGACGAATTACGATACCGAGGGGGATCATGCTCGTTGCCCATCGGCCAGGCATCCTCCAGGCTATTCCAGTCAAGGGCGCGCATGAATGGGGTCGAGGTATAATCAATGCCTGTGGATGGATTGTGATAGTTCGGTCCACCCATGCCAATGAATAATCGCTCCCAACCCGGATGGATCGCTGCTGTGCTGTAAGTGCCGAAATAATTTTCCCCAATTGTCTTGTTCGATACCTCGTTATCAATCCTGGGATTTAGTTCATTTTGCAGTTCCTCAGGGGGATGGGGATCGACGGTGGGGATTTGACGACCATCCTGATAGTAGGGTAACAGCTGACGCCATTCTAGGCATTCCAAGCTCTCGGCGTCAGCAATCATATAACATCCGTTTTTACAACCAATGCCCACAACTTTTTTGCCCTTGCGGACAAACAGAGTGGGTGAGGCCCCAATATCCACATCGTAATCCGTCGGTCGATAACTGCTTTCTGATGGGATCTGCACGAAACCCTGGTACGCTCCAGAATCGGCATCCAGGGCTAACACCCCGTTGGAATATCCAGGGGTTGGCAGTGGGCCATCTGGTACCGGATTGCCAGTAGCGCAATATAATCGATTCAAATCTGGGTCGTAGGCAATAGAGGACCAGACCGATGAGCCCTTGGTTACAGGGTTCCCGTTATAAAGTCGGAAGCCTGAGGGGAATTTTCCTCTGACAACTTGCCCTGGTAAAACATTCGGTTGGTTATCTTTATCCTTCTCAAATTTACAGGTACAGAAAATCCAGATGACCTTCCCTGTCTGCCCATCTAGACAGAAGACAAAGCTGTAGAGGAAGGGATTTTCTCCTTCCCCGATCCCCACATAGACCTTGACCTTGCCCTGCTTATCCTTAACGACTACTGGAGAAGACCATCCAGCTGCGGGGGGATCTCCCTGAGCCATTCCCATATCATTCGTTACAGGTTGGTTCTGGTCTAGATCGGCGTAGCGTAGGTCAGTCACCCAAACCAATTCGAGACTATCGGCGTCGAGACAGTATAGCTTAGCATTGAAAGCGCTGAAATATACCTTCCCTTCGCAGATTGCTGGAGTACAACCCATCCCAGTAAACCCATGGGTATCTCGCTCATCTAAGGGAATCACCCAAGTAAAAGTCTGAGCGATCTCTCCTGTTTTGATATTAATTTTGTAAAATGCTCCGCCATTAGACCCTTCCACATCTTTGCTATTGGCAACTCCAACATATATATATCCATGGAATATCGCCGGGACAGAAAGAATTGAACCGTTCAGTTTTACCTCGTGTAAAACCTTAAAAAATTTCTCGACATTGGCACTATTAATCTTGCTACCAGAATCGATATATCCAGTATGGGCTTGGTCACCGTGGTACATCCACCAGTTAGGGATTGACTGGGTATTTTGAGTCATGTCTTGGTTTTCCTGTAGTTCTGATGATTCAACATTTTCTTTTTCATATATTAAGTGTTTAGTTGGTAAGGATTTTCACGTCTCTTGCAATGCGTATACTTTCAAAATACCTCCTTCTCTTCCATAAACTAATCCTCCCGCTACGACGTAATTGCCCCAAATTGCTGGTCCGAGACAATAACCGTAGCCACCGTTGTAACCTCCAGTTTGCTCACCAATGTCGTCTTGCCACAATAAACGACCATCCTTGACATCAAAAGCGTAAATGGAAAGCTTGGATGTGGAGCAGAATACCAGGTCGTTCACTACAGCAGGCGAACTCAATCCGCACTCTCCAGCCGTCGTATACATAGGGGGGCGGGCTTTGAGATAGCGCTGCGGATCATGATCGTCCATTGGCCAAGCATCCGCTAACGTATCCCAATTAATCACTCGCATAAAAGGTGTCGTAGTGTAGTCTATTCCTGGAGCAACAAAATTATAATTCGCCCCTCCCATGCCAATAAACAGAAGCTGCTCATCGGGATGGATTGCTGCACAACTGTAGGTTCCAGAGTAATTTTCTCCTAAGGTGGCATTCGATTCTGCATTCGTGACATGGGGATTGAGTTGGTCGCTCCCACTATGGGGGTCAACGGTAGGAATCTGAGACCCATCGTTATAGTAGGGCAGAAGTTGCCGCCAGCCTATTAGCTGCAAGCTTTTGGCATCTAGAATAAAATAACCACCACTTTTGCCACCTATACCCACTACTGTCCGAGTAGCTGTCGGATTGGTTCCAGGATTGTCATTATTAATCCCTGGTTTGACAAAGATGGTCGGAGATGCTCCAACATCAACATCCATATCCGAAGGGCGGTAGGTACTCCCTACTGGAACCTGGAAGAAGGCTTTAAACTCTCCAGTTGAAGCATCTAGAGACAGCAAGCCGTTGGAATAACCAGGGCTGGGCAGGAGTCCGTCTGGAACTGCGTTGCCAGTACCGCAGTATAATTGATTCAACTTGGGCTCATAGGCGATCGAAGACCAGACTGAACATCCTTTGACTACAGGCTCGCCTTCAAATACCCTAAAGCCCTCCGGTAATGGTCCCTGAATTGTTTCAGCAGGTAGTACATTCGGTTGATTGTTTTTTCCTGCTTCAAACTGGTTGGTACAGAAGATCCAGATTACCTTACCCGTCTGGGCATCCAAACAGTAGACAAAGCTATAGAGGAAGGGATTTTCCCCTTCACCAATGCCGACATAGACTCCGCCATTGACAACGAGAGGGGAGGACCATCCTGCTGCTGGCGGGTATCCCTTTCCCATGTCATTGGTCACGGGTTGGTTGTGAGCTAGATCCGCATAGCGCAGATCAGTCACCCAGCATAATTTGAGGTTATCTGCGTCGAGACAGTAGAGTTTGCCGTTGAAGGCAGTAAAGTACACTTTCCCTTCGCATACTGCTGGAGTAGTTCCCATGCCAGTGAAACCATGGGAATCTCTCTCATTGAGAGGAATATCCCAGGTAAAAGTTCCCTCGATCAATCCAGTTTGAATATTAATCTTAAAAAAGGAGCCTCCAATGGAACCCTTAGCTTGATGACTATTGGCGATTCCGACATAGATGTATCGGTTCACAACCGCAGAAACTGAAAGAATTGGTCCAGGTAATTGAATATTGTGTAAAACCTTGAGGGATTGCCTAACATTGGTACTGCATATATTGCTGCCACACTCGACATAGCCGGTATGGCCGGGATTGCCATGATACATCCACCAGTTGGGTGGTGAGTTGGACGCTTTCGTCATTGTGCAGTTCTCCTTCATCACATTCTATTATTCTGCTGATATCTCATTATTCATGAGCTCTACCTTGGAGCGACCAGCTAAAATCAGACTGAGCAGCCCTGAAATGACAACTCATACAGCTATTTCCTCCTGCACCAGTAGCGTCATTCTGCGATTGAAAATAGGTTTCAATCGCCGCATTGGTGATGTTGTTAATGGGAAAGGCTTGCCCCGCATCCTGGGGATAGATACCCCCCTGTTCCATCGTCAGGAAATTATTTGGTTTAGAGGGCCATTGGGTAAACACCAATTGGTAGTTTTTCCAGACTGTTTCTTGGAGCAATTTCTGATATTTTTGATTGATTTCTGTTGTGGAGGGGTGGGGGGCATCATCGGGGATGGGGTTGAAACGAGTTACCTGCACCGGGATGCGTTCTGACTTGGGCTGTAGTGGAGGAATCTGGGATGGAGGTCGATTGGCATAACCCCCAATGGTTTGGGGTTCGTTCTTTCCGTTATTAAATGACAGGGGAATCTCAGGATTTACTCCAGGCTGATGCTTTACGTTATCCACTTGTTCAAAGGTAGACCAGATCCATTCTGGGCGAGTCGCTAGTTTCTGCACTATATGCATCCCCACTAGACCCATTTTTTTCGGTACACAGGATTTAGTATCAGGATTGTAAACTTGGGCTTCAACCCAATAATAGCGACTGAGATCATCCCTCCGCGGCTCGTTGGGTTCGGTAATCATCTCTCGCCACGCCCCCTTGAGCATAATTGCTCCCACCTTATAGGGCTCAGCTGTGCTTTCTGGCATCTGCACCGGTTGAGCCTGAGCCAGGTTTTTTAACAGATACAGCCAAGTCTCGGAGTATTTATTTTGGCCGCGCACAAAATTATATTGCGCCTTGTTGAAGCGAACTTCGTAGCGAGCGTAATTTTTATTTTGGTCGATCAGCGGCAAGGAAAATGCTTGGTTAGTCTCATCCAGAACTGTCCCGATCTTAGATGCCATCACAAAAACCCGCTTGCCAGGTTTGGCATTATCGCAGGGATTGATCGGATTGTCATAGGATGACCAAGGTGCAGGTCTGAACTTTCCTTGCCCGAATAATTCAAAAGCCTCTTTGTAAGTCCCCCACACAACAGGGGTGCTATTAGACGCATTCAAAAAAATCTCCGGGTTATCTGGCTCCTTCGCTACGCCCCGCACGCCAGAAACAGCAGGCCAGTTGAGAGCGATAAAAGATTCCCAAGAAAAATTGTCAAAAAAAGGTCGCGGATTAGATTTCAGGCCAGGCGGAACGGGATCTGCTGTCGGGATTTTTCCGCTGATTTTGGGTTTTGGCAAATCGATTGGTGACCCAGACATTGCCACCTGAGTTCGGGTCAGATTTTCTGTCTCTAGGTTGCTGGCTTGACTACTGCTAACGTTAAAACAGAGAGTAACCAGAAGGCAAAAGGTAAAAAAGCAGCCAACTATTATTGTGATTCTCTGAGCGAACTTCTTTTGAATGTCAGTCATAATAAAATTCATATATTAAGAGCATTCTCATAACAGAACATCTCGAAAAATTGCTTTAGTCCTCCTGAGCTTAGATCCTAGAGCGCAGATACCACCCAGACGACGCGCGATGAAACCATTGAGGACTACTAGTCATAAACCAAAAGATACCAAAAACTGTCCCAGAAGAAATATTTCTTAATCAGACTTAACACTGCTCTTTTCGTTAAAATAAAGATTTAATTTAAAAATCAAAATAACAAACATTTATACTACAAAAGTTGGGATTTCCGATAATTACCACAATCGGCGATTGAAATCAAAACATCAGTGCCGGAAAAAGACGACAAATACTGTCGAATTAAAATATCTACCAGATGTATAATTCTCTCAAAGACTATAACTATAAGTCTTAAAATGAACTACCCCACTACAAGCAGACGGGGTATCAGATTCATTCAATAGAGCAACTAAGAGCGTTCAATATGAGTCAAATATCAGACTATGATTTCTTCTCTCCTGAAGTGGTTAAGCTTTATGTTTTTGAATGTGGAAGATTGGAGTTCGATAGCATAGAAACCTTTGGCATTGCTGAGAATGACTATACTTTCGCAGAAATTCACCCAGAATTTGGATTTCTGGGCTGAGTTATCAAAACTTGAAACTGGCGGGTTAGGAGGCTAGACGAAGAATTCGGTCTAGCTCAGGAGACTGTGGCGGGAAGTCCGCTTCAGAAGCGGACTTAGGAGAAAGCACACGACTAATGGCAAAATGCTGAAGTCCTAGTAATAATCCCCACAAATACCCTTGGAAATAAACAAAATTTGGTTTGGAGAAGTGACATTGAAAAACCAGAAAATAGCCGATCAATTCTAGAGGCATAAACTGCTGCATACCCAGACCTCGCTGCTTAAGAGAGCCAGGTTCACTCTATCATTAGAGCCTCTGACAACTCACCAGGCTATAGCCTTCCTTATTTCTTAAGTATTTATACTCAGGAGGCGAGGACAAAATCTGCAAAAGTATAGTTGATTTCAAGACTGAAAATTCCCAAAGCCAGAGTTCCTTCTTATTCAGTGCTCAGAAGAGTTATGGTTGATTTAGATTACGAAGACCTACAGCGAGTCTTTAATCAATGGAGCCAAGAATATAGTTTGATTCCCGCATCGGAATGGATTTCTATTGATGGCAAGAGCCTCAAAAATACTGTTAGTAATTACGACAATGCAAAACAGAACTTTATCAACTGCATTTCGGCTTTCTCTCATCAAAGAAAATTAGTTTTAGGGGTCAAAATGATGGAAAACAAGAATGAAAGCGAAATTAACGTCGTTAGAGACTTAATTGAGTTATTAGATTTAACTGGCGTAGTTTTTACTTTTGACGCTCTTCATTGTCAAAAAAAACCTTATCAGCGATCGCATCTTCAGGTAACGACTACTTAGTTAAAGTTAAAGCCAATCAACCGAAACTATACCAACAAATAGAAACTGAATCGAATCAGCAACCAGCAAAACAAACGGTGGAACATCAGGAAAAAACTAGAGACCGTAATAGTTATCGCAAAGTCGAAGTGTTTGAGCCTCCCAAAAATCTTGACCCGCTATGGATTGGTGTCGGTTCTGTGATTAAAGTCGAACGCAGTGGCACTCGCGGTAATGAG